>NZ_DCYU01000140.1:8726-25231 GCF_002331165.1 Pseudoalteromonas sp. UBA2102 | reverse complement strand
CTAAGCGTTGCTATAAACTTACCTTTATCCTTATAGGCTGTTTCAAGCGCTTGTGCTGCTTCTTTACGGCTGGTTATATCACGGCCAAATGCAAGCAAACCTATGTAGTCACCTTGATCGTTTATAAACGGTAATTTACGCAGCTCAAACCAACGGTTTTCACCATTAACCATATATTCAACATCAATTGTCAGCGCTTGATGCGTTTGCTCTACTTGTTTATCGGTTCTGAGTACTTCTGCTAAAAAGTAGCTCGGGAAAATTTGCTCAACTGTTTTACCAATTAATTCTGCACTGGTTTTGCCCATAACCTCTTCAAACATTTTATTACAGCCGGCAAACACGCCGTTGTTATCTCGGTAATAAAATAAATCGGGGGAAGAGTCGACAATAGAGCGAAGGAGCATGCCTTGCTGAGCAAGTTCTTGTTGTGTTTTTTTACGCTCTGCTATTTCGCGGCGAAGCTCTTCAATGGCGCGATGCTTGGCATGAAAAGCCATTTTTCGCTCATCTATTTCAATGTTGAGGCGGTTGATATTATCTTTTAATGTTTGATTTAACAGCTTTTCTTGTTTTGTGGCGCTGTCTAAATAAGCGTATGAGGCATCTAATTGTCTAATCGAGTTGAGTAAAATACTGATCATAAAAGGAGATACAACCGCGGTAAAAAATACCACAGCTAAAATATCAACTAAATTAACCTCACCCAGTGCCACATAATAAAACATACTCGACAATATAAGCGACACGCCTAATAAAAGCGCGTAGCACATTGCCGCGGTTTTTAACTCACCAAAGCGAGTTATTAAACTAGAAAGTACTCGAGCCCAAGGGCTCAAAGAAGAATCGGTCATAGGTCAGTGTATCTCGTTACTAGGCACAAATAAAAAGTGCCTATTAATAGTCAAACGCATTTTGCAGCAGATTTTAGCATTTTTCTATTAGCTATATTCATGTTGTGCGACAAAAACAGAAAATTTTCATGTTTACTTTTGCCTACTTGTTAAACTCATCATTTCAGCAATAAATTATTTAGTGTAAAATGCTGCGCTTTATTATGACCAATAACGAGTAGCGCACATGCAAACCAACATGCCCGATATAGCTGATACGGCTCCCGCCTTACAAACAGGTAAGTTAGACTGGGTTGGTATGGGCGAAATAGAACTGCCATTTATTTTTGAATCGAAAGATTTAGCACCCGTTACCGTTAACGCAAAAGCGCGTGCCTTTGTTAATTTGCATAAAGAAGACGCTAAAGGCATTCATATGTCGCGTTTATTTTTAGCGCTTGATTTACTCTCAACAGAGCAACAAGTTAACCCACAAACTTTAGCTCAAGCACTCGATACCTTTATCACCAGCCACGAAGGATTAAGTGACAAAGCTCAAATAGAGTTTAAATTTGAATTACCGCTGCGTCGTAAATCGTTGTTAAGCGGTAAAGCAGGTTGGAAAAGCTACCCAATTACCCTAACCAGCACTATTGAAAATAGCGTAATTAGCTACGAGCTAAGCGTTGATGTTACTTATTCATCAACCTGTCCATGCTCTGCAGCACTTGCTCGCCAACTTATTCAAAATGCTTTTAGCGAAAAGTTTAACCAAGAAACACTTAATCAAAAAGATGTTTTAGCATGGCTAGGTACAACGCAGGGTATTGTGGCAACGCCTCACTCACAGCGTTCAATTGCAAACGTTAAAGTAAAACTAGATAACACGATTAGTGAATTTGACGTAGTAAATTTAATTGATACATTAGAAGCTGAACTAAAAACCCCCGTACAAGCGGCAGTAAAACGTGAAGATGAGCAAGAATTTGCCCGCCTTAACGGTCAAAATTTAATGTTTTGTGAAGACGCTGCACGTAAAATTAAAGCGGTTTTTGAAAACGATAACTTTAGTGATTACTGGCTGCAAATTAATCATTACGAATCACTCCATGCGCATGATGCAGTCGCGATTGCCGTTAAAGGAATTGAGGGCGGTTACAAAGCCTAACAGCCCTGCTGCATTAATAATAAATACATACGGTAATTAGCTATAACAACCAATTTTTAGGCACGTAAATTGCTTTATTTAAGCAGTGTCAATTTGTTGTTATGGAGTTACCGTATGGAATTCGCTTTATTATCAATTTTAGTATTAGTGGTTGGGGCCTCTGTGGTTGCGTCAAAATTTAGTGATGATGGCGGCAATCCCTATCCTTTTACCCGCAAACAAACTGTGTTTACACAGGTTGAGGGTGCATTTTTAAATCTTTTAGAGCGTGCGGTAGGCGATCAATACAAAATTGTGAGCCGCGTCAAACTCATCGATGTAATCGACTGCAAGCAAGGCCTCTCTGCTAAATCAAAACGTGCAGCTTTAGCTAAAGCTAAAAATAAGCAACTCGATTTTGTGCTGGTAGATAAAGAGAAAATGACGATAGTGGCTGCGGTCGATTTAGTTAACAACGCCAATAAAGATGGCCACAAAGCGCAGCGCGACTGGTTTGTAAACGGCGCTTTAGAATCTGCTGGCATTCCACATATTCGTATGAAAGTAAAATCAGGCTACCGCCCTTCAGAGGTGCGCGATGCAATTATGTTTAAATTAGGCAAACCTGCAGCGGTGCAATCGGCTCGTCCAACACGTAATCGTGTAAGTAAACCTGCGGTATTGTCACCTTCTCAGGCTAAAGCGCAAACCACTGCGTTAGCCGAAATTTAAAATAGAATTAAATACTCTCCTAAAAGTATTTAAAGCGAGCCGTAAAACAGCTCGCTTTTTTGTTTTTTATTGCTAACTTCACGTATAATCTACGTATTCAAACTCAGGAATCAAACACTATGAATGTTGGTATTATTGGCGCAATGGAGCCAGAAGTTAAAATTTTACGTGAAGCAATGCAAAACCCACAAGTGCTAACAAAAGCAGGGTTTACCTTTTACACAGGCGAATTAGCAGGTAATACAGTAACACTTGTGCAATCGGGTATTGGTAAAGTGGCATCAACGATTGCAACCACGTTATTAATTGATAACTTTAATCCTGATTGTGTTATTAACACAGGTTCTGCCGGTGGCTTTGATCCCTCTCTAAGTGTTGGCGATGTTGTTATCTCTTCAGAAGTACGCCATCACGATGTAGATGTAACCGCTTTTGGCTACGAAATCGGCCAAGTTCCACAAATGCCAGCAGGCTTTGCCGCACACCCAAAACTAGTTGAAGCTGCCGAGCAAACCATTGCGCAAATTAGCGAAGTAAAAACCTTAGTAGGCTTAATTTGTACGGGTGATTCATTTATGTGTGATCCAGTGCGAATTGATAAAGCACGTAGCGACTTTCCTACAATGCTTGCAGTAGAAATGGAAGGCGCATCTATTGCACAAACGTGTTTTGCGCTTAATACGCCATTTGTGGTTATTCGCTCTATGTCTGACATTGCCGGTAAAGAGTCGCCGCAATCGTTTGAAGAATACTTAGAGACTGCATCAATCAATTCATCAAAAATGGTTGTTGCACTATTGGAAAAACTAACAAAAGTTACGCTGTAAATGCTAAGCAATATTGTTCAAAACCATTTGGACTTTATTGCCTTTTTTGTGGCGCTCATTGCTGAGCGCTTTTTCCCGTTAAAAAGCTGGTATCACCCTAATACAGTATTAACCGCTGTATTTAGTGCTATAGGAAAACGGGTTTATAAACCAAGTGAGCCTAAAAGTTACCTTTATTTAGCATCCACTCTTGCCTGTGCGCTAGTTTTAAGCGTTATTCTTATTATTATTGTGTTACTGCTTGAATTTGCCTTTTATCCTGAGCTGCTCGCGGGCCTCATTTTATATTTGTGCCTAGAAAGCAAAGCGATTGAAAAAAAAGCCCTGCGTGTTGCAAAGTTAGTAAAACAAAACCAAAAATCTACCGCGCGTGAACTCGTAAAGCCACTGCTTGCCCGAGAGGTCAATAAGCTCTCAGCGCCTGGTATTATCAAAGCCTTAATTGAAAGCTTAATTTTACGAACTGCCCGTAATTACTTTACCGTTATATTTATATTTTTATTACTTGGGCCAATTGCCGCTTTAGCGTATCGGCTACTGACTTTAATGCAGCATGCTTGGCGCACCGATATTTCACCTAATAGCCACTTTTTAAAACCGCTTAAACTACTTTTGTTTATAATCGAATTTATCCCCGTACGCTTACTTGCATTAACCATTGCCGCAAGCAAAGCCAGTAAACAAAGTATGCATTACATAAAGCACTATGGCAGACACTTTTATCAAACAAATACAGGGTGGATTTTAAGTGTGTGCTCCGCCTCTATTGGCGTACAGCTAGGCGGCCCTGCGGTTTATTTTGGTAAGCGTTTTAATAAAATGCGAATTGGTACCGAGCGACTCCCAAAAGCCGAAGACGTCCCTGTGATCATAAATAGATTAAATCAAGCGCGTGCATTTTGGCTGTTAGTTATTATCAGTATTGAGATATTAAAGCTGATTTAGTGGTTTTTTAGCAGCCAAAATACGCGCACAAAAAAACCAGCCTAAGCTGGTTTTTTTAGTTTTAACTGCGCTTACGCTACAGTAATGTTGGCAAACTTACGTTTACCTACTTGGTAAATAGCGGTCGTGCCTTTTGCTACTTCAAGTTTTGTATCAGTGATTTTATCTTCACCGTTAAGTTTTACTGCACCTTGCTTAATCATGCGCATTGCTTCAGAAGTACTGGCTACTAAATTAGCTTCTTTAAGTAAGTTAGCAATTAAAATACCTTCTTCTGCAATCGTAATTGTCAGCTCAGGGATTTCATCAGGTAGCGCTTTTTTCTGAAAACGTTTGATAAAGTCATCGTGTGCGGCTTGCGCAGCTTCTTCACTGTGAAAACGTGCAATTAACTCTTTCGCCAGCTCAATCTTAATATCACGCGGGTTAGTGCCCTGCTCTACGCGTTGTTTTTGCGCTGCAATTTCTTCGATTGATAAGCTGCTTAGTAAGTCGTAGTAGCGCCACATAAGCACGTCGCTAATCGACATTACTTTACCAAACATATCGTTTGGCGCATCAGTAATACCAATGTAATTACCAAGCGACTTAGACATTTTTTGAACGCCGTCAGTGCCTTCAAGCAATGGCATCATTAATACTGTTTGAGGCTTTTGACCTTCTACTTTTTGAAGCTCGCGACCCATTAAAAGGTTAAAGCGCTGATCAGTACCACCAAGCTCTACGTCTGACTCAAGTGCAACCGAATCCCAACCTTGTACAAGTGGATATAAAAATTCGTGAATTGCAATGGGTTGGCCGTTGCCGTAACGCTTTTTAAAGTCGTCACGCTCTAGCATACGCGCTACAGTTTGATTAGCTGCAAGTTTGATCATACCTGCGGCACCGAGGTTTTCCATCCATGAAGAGTTAAAGGCAACGGTGGTTTTAGCTGGGTCTAAAATCTTAAAAACTTGCTCTTTATAAGTCTCAGCATTGGCAAGTACATCTTCACGGGTCAGTGGTTTACGTGTTACATTTTTGCCTGTTGGATCGCCAATCATGCCGGTAAAGTCACCAATTAAGAAAATAACCTCATGACCTAAATCTTGAAAGGTTTTCATTTTATTAATTAGTACAGTGTGACCTAAATGTAGGTCTGGCGCGGTAGGATCGAAACCGGCTTTAATTTTTAACTTTTTGCCCGACTTTAGTTTTTCAACTAATTCGTCTTCAATTAATATCTCTTCTGCACCGCGTTTTATCTCTGCTAGAGCGGTTTGTAAATCCACTGTGTATTACTCCAAAATTCTGCCAACGAAGGGGCAACTAGATGACTTGCTACATAAGGGTTTAAAACAGATTTAAACCAAAAGCACTTATGTTGCTAACATAACAAATTTCTACCTAATTAAAACAATTTTTTATGCGAATAATGCAACTAAACTCAATAAGCTTAGTCTCACTGTGTTAGGCAATTAGAAATGGTGTTTAAACGCCGATTTTAGCGTACTTTAGAATCAGTTTAAATCGATAAACTTAAACAACTATAAATTGTCATTTTACTAACATTTGCGGGGCTTTTAGCTTTATTTACTAG
Source organism: Pseudoalteromonas sp. UBA2102 (assembly GCF_002331165.1). Taxonomy (NCBI): domain Bacteria; kingdom Pseudomonadati; phylum Pseudomonadota; class Gammaproteobacteria; order Alteromonadales; family Pseudoalteromonadaceae; genus Pseudoalteromonas; species Pseudoalteromonas sp. UBA2102. The sequence goes on along the minus strand of NZ_DCYU01000140.1, from coordinate 19,168 downwards.
TATTCGTACCTTATTACGTATATCCTGCATTAATATATATTTTATTTTCACGACAGCAGAAAAGGCACGTTATGGTTCACGTGGTTAACACGCTTCCCAAAAAACACAAATTGCTTATTCTAGGTTTGGTTTCTGCTATTGTTGGCTTAGCCTTTCTTCCTTCAGAAAAAGCGACTGCATCCAAAGACAATAGTGCAAATGCACTAGAAATTGGTAAGCGTTACGAGTTACAAGTTAAAGTTGAAGACAACGAAAAATTAACTGAATTAAATTCGCCAGAAGCAGCAGAAAAGCTGCCAGAATACGACTTAGTCGATCATCAAGTTAAAAACGGCGATAATTTAGCAATTATCTTCAAGCGTGCTGGCTTTTCAGCGCAAACGCTTCACAAGCTAATTAACACCAATGCTGAAACACGCAAACTAACTAAAATTCACCCAGGTGAAATACTTAGTTTTGCAACAGCAGAAAACGGTGATTTAGCTCAGCTTCGTTATGTTATTTCAAAAACAGATACTTTGTTTGTTACCTTAAATGACGAAGGTAATTACGACACATCAATAGATAGCAAAGAAATAGAAACACTGAGCAAAACAGCCGGTGGCGAAATTTCTAGCAGCTTTTGGACCTCAGCAATTGCTGCAGGCTTAAGCGAGCGCCAAATAATGAACTTTGCTGATATATTTGGTTGGGATGTGGATTTTGCCAACGATATTCGTAAGGGCGATCAGTTTGGGCTAATTTACGAGTCGCATTATGTTGATGGCGAGTTTATTGGCACTGGTAAAATTATTGCGGCAGAATTTATAAACCAAGGCCAGCGTTATGCGGCTATTCGCCATACCGACGGCAGCTTTTATACGCCTGAAGGGCGCAGCATGAAAAAAGCATTTTTACGTGCGCCGGTAAACTTTAAGTATATTAGCTCGAGCTTTAACCCACGTCGCTTACACCCAGTAACAGGGCAAGTAAGAGCGCACCGTGGTATTGATTACGCAGCACGTACAGGCACACCGGTTGTAGCTTCGGGTAACGGTAAAGTAATTAAAGCAGGTTACAGTAAGTACAATGGTAACTACGTATTTATAAGCCATGGCACACAGTACGTAACTAAGTACTTACACCTTAACAAAAAGCTTGTTAAAACAGGCCAAAAGGTTAAACAAGGTGACAAAATTGGTACTGTGGGTTCTACCGGCCGTGTAACAGGCGCGCACCTACACTACGAATTTTTAGTAAATGGTGTACACCGTAATCCTAAAACCGTTAAGTTACCTAAGTCTGAGCCATTACCACGCTCTGAACTTGCTAAGTTTAAACCTATTGCCGAAAACTTTATTGCACAGCTTGAACGCAATCGCGAATTACAGCTAGCTCTTAAGTAACGTATAAGTTATAGATACTAAAAAAGCCTTTGTAGGGTTAACCTACAAAGGCTTTTTTGTGTTTTTTATTAATTTATTAGTTCATTAATACATAAATTAGCTGTACGACTAAAGAAACCATAACCAGCGGCCAAATATATTTGCTGTATTTGGTTGCGCCATCCAACCCCATTTTACCTTGGTACTTTTCAAGCAAAGGTATCAGCACTACTAAGGCGACAAACAAGCAAATTAAAATAACAAATATATTCATTCCTAAACCTTAATTATGGTAATTCATGGCCTTTGGCGCTTACATACAATGCATACCAATGTTCGCGACTTAACGTAACATTTAGCGCACCGCATGACGCCGCAATACGCTCAACGTTCGTTGTGCCAATAATTGGCTGTATTAATGCAGGGTGGCGTAATAACCAAGCTAAAACAATTGCCTCAGGTGTTGTATCGTAAAGTGCAGCAAGCTTATTTACGAGTATGCTGGTATTTATATCGGCTTGCGATGCATTTGTTAAATCGCCCCCTGTGTATAGCCCTTGGCATAAACTTCCCCAGCTTTGTATTTGAATATCAAAGTGGCGGCAATACTCTACACTGCCCGGTGTAAAGTTAAGATCTTTTCCATCTGCATTACCTGCATAAACGCCTTCATCAACAAATTGGTGTTTTTGTAAACTTGCTTCAATTTGGTTAGCAACAATAGGCATATCTAAGGCATGTTGTAAAAAGTTCATTTGGTGCTGCTGCATGTTCGATACGGCAAAATTACGTACTTTACCGCTTTCTTGAAGGCAGCTAAATACTTGTGCAATTTCTTCTACTTCCATTAGCGGATCAGGGCGATGAAGCATAAGCACATCAAGGTAATCGGTGTTTAAACGTTTAAGTGAACCTTCAACTGACTCTTCAATCCACTTGGCCGAAAAATCGTAACGCTTAGGGCCTTTATCATCTTCAAAGCGTATACCGCATTTAGATTGAATATACATGTGCTCGCGCAGCTCTGGTCGCTCAGCTAGTGCTTGGCCAAATACCTGCTCGGCTTTGCCAAAGGTATAAATATCGGCGTGATCAAAAAAGTTAATGCCGCCAGCTATGGCTGCATCAATACACTCGTGAGTTTGCTTTAAGTGAGCCTTAGTAATGGCGTCTTTATTCCAACCGCCGCCTAGGCCCATACAGCCAAAAACGAGTCTACTAACATGAGGTAAATATTTTGCCAAAGGGGTGTGAAGCATGATGACTATCCTTATTAGTGTGCATAGCCCTCACTGTAAACAAAAACACGTCTGCAAACAAACTTTAATACGTGCAGTTTTATAGGCATAAAAAAAGCGCAGTAAACTGCGCTAATCGGTTGGATTAAATCCTAAATACTAGCCAACAAGCGCCAGTAATATACCTGCGGCTACGGCACTTCCTAGCACCCCAGCTACGTTTGGCCCCATAGCATGCATAAGTAAAAAGTTATGTGGGTTATTCTCAAGCCCAACTTTATTAACTACACGCGCCGCCATCGGTACTGCCGATACACCCGCAGCACCAATTAAAGGGTTAATAGGTGTTTTAGAAAGCTTGTTAAGGCCTTTTGCCATAAACACACCCGACGCTGTACCAATAGCAAATGCCAACGCACCGAGCACCAAAATACCAATAGTTTCTACAGTTAAAAACTGATCGGCCGCTAGTTTAGAGCCCACTGCCAAACCTAAAAATATCGTGGTTATATTAATAATTTCGTTTTGGGCACTGTTACTAAGCCTATCTACAACACCAGACTCACGCATTAAATTACCTAAACAGAACATACCTACCAGGGGAATAGCCGCTGGTAAAAACATAGCGGTTAAGCTCAGTACCATTAAAGGAAATACTATTTTCTCTTTTTTAGATACTTTGCGCAGCTCTGGCATTTTAATAGCACGCTCATCAGGTGTAGTTAATGCGCGCATAATAGGCGGCTGAATAATTGGCACTAACGCCATGTAAGAATAAGCAGCAACCGCAATGGCACCTAGTAAATCAGGGGCAAGCTTAGATGCTAAAAATATGGCTGTAGGGCCATCGGCACCACCAATAATGGCAATGGCTGAGGCATCTTGTAAGCTAAATTCAAAGCCAGGTACATAGTTTAATAAAATTGCCCCAAACAAGGTGGCAAAAATACCAAACTGCGCGGCTGCACCCAGTAACAACATACGCGGGTTGGCAATAAGCGCACTAAAATCAGTCAGCGCCCCTACTCCCATAAAAATTAATAAAGGGAAGATCCCCGTATCAATACCTACGTAATACACGTAATAAAGCAAACCACCTGGGTCAGAAAGCCCAGCAACCGGAATATTAGTCAGTATTGCACCAAAGCCAATCGGCAGCAGTAATAGGGGTTCAAAGTTTTTAGCAATGGCTAAAAACAACAACAAACACCCTACCGCAATCATTATTAAGCCAGGAAACGTAAAGTTAGCAATGCCGGTAGCATGCCAAAGGTTTAAAAGACCTTCCATTAAAGCTACTCCTACGCCATCGCTATAATTGCATCGCCCGTTGTCACAGCATCACCTTCAGACACTAAGACCTCAGCCACAGTACCTGAGTGCATTGCACGAACCTCGGTTTCCATTTTCATCGCTTCCATAATAACAACCACATCGCCTTCGTTTACGGCTTGGCCTGCTTTTACTTTTACTTTAAAAATATTACCTGCCAGTGGCGCATTCAGTGTTTCACCTGATGCAACCGATGCTGATTGTGGTAAGTGCTCTGAATCTTTTAGCGTTACCTCTTTAAGTTCGCCACCTTGCGCAACCACTACATCGTAAACTTTACCGTCAACTTTAACGCTGTATTGCTCAGCGCTAACACCTTTGTTATTTGCAGGTTTTGTTGCAGGCTTAGTGTTTGCATCATCAGCACTTGGCACTGCTTCAAAGGCATCTGGGTTGTTGCGATTTTTAATAAATTTAAGGCCAACCTGTGGGAATAATGCATAGGTAAGCACATCATCTATTTGCTCATCAGCAAGTGTTAAACCTTGTTCTTGCGCTTCTTTTTGCAGCTCTGCTTCAAGCGATGCAAGCTCTGGGGCTATATTATCTGCAGGACGACAGGTAATAACCTCGCTGCCATCAAGCACTCGCTCTTGCAGCTCTTTATTCATAGGTGCTGGTGTTAAACCATACTCGCCTTTTAAAACACCGGCGGTTTCTTTGGTAATTGTTTTATAACGCTCACCCGTAAGCACATTTAGTACTGCTTGTGTGCCTACAATTTGCGATGTTGGAGTAACTAGCGGAATAAAACCTAAATCTTCACGCACGCGTGGGATCTCAAGTAATACTTCATTTAGCTTATCTGCTGCGCCTTGCTCTTTCAGTTGGTTTTCCATGTTGGTTAACATGCCACCAGGTACTTGCGCGAGTAAAATACGGCCATCAACACCTTTAAGGCTCCCCTCAAAGGCAGCGTACTTTTTACGCACATCTCTAAAGTAAGCCGCTATTTCTTCTAGCTGGTTTAAATCTAATTCGGTATCGCGGGGCGTTCCTTCAACAATCGCTACAATGGTTTCTGTAGCTGAATGACCGTAAGTCATACTCATTGAAGAAATAGCGGTATCAAGCATATCAATGCCTGCATCAATGGCTTTTTGATATGTAGCAGTACTTAAACCTGTGGTTGCATGGCACTGCATAGCAATAGGGATAGAAACGGTTTCTTTTAGCCCTTTAATAAGTTGCTCTGCATCGTATGGTTTTAATAAGCCTGCCATATCTTTAATACAAATAGAGTGACAACCTAAATCCTCTAGCTGTTTTGCAAGGGTTAACCACATATCAAGGGTATGCACAGGGCTTACAGTATAAGAAATAGTACCTTGTGCGTGTGCTCCTACTTTTACAGCCGCTTTAATTGCCGTTTCTAAGTTACGTACATCGTTCATGGCGTCAAAAATACGAAATACATCTACACCATTTTTGTGGGCACGCTCTACAAACTTTTCTACCACGTCATCGGCATAGTGGCGGTAACCCAATAAATTTTGCCCGCGCAATAACATTTGCTGTTTAGTATTGGGCATTGCTTTTTTAAGGGCACGAATACGCTCCCACGGATCTTCACCTAAATAACGAATACACGAATCAAACGTAGCGCCGCCCCACGACTCAATAGACCAATAACCGGCATCATCAAGTTTGCTAGCAATAGGTAGCATGTCATCTAAGCGCATACGGGTTGCAAGTAAAGACTGATGAGCATCGCGTAAAACAAGTTCTGTTAATTTTAATTTAGCCATGTGTGCCTCTTATTTATTATTTGATTTGTACTGAGCAATGGCAGCACTAATAGCAGCGATGTGCTCGTTTGGCACACCTTGAGATTTTAAAGATGGTGATTTAACCGGTATTGCAACTTCAGCCTCGTCAAAACGAGCAACCAAGTTAGACATGAGTGACACAGCACCAATCAATATTGAAAGAAATACAAACACGCCCACCATGCCCGTCAGCATCAAGCTACCTGCGGTTGTGAGTACAGCTCCTATATCCATTTTTCTCCCCCTGCACTATATAGCGATATAAAAAACCGCTTTATTTAAATAATTATTCACCGAATGATAACAAAACTTTTAACTTTGTCCACCACCTGTCAATTGGTAAAACCAATTAAAATTAAACTAACATACAGCCACAATAGTTAACATAGCTAATACAGGGTTAAATTGGCTTCGATATAGATGATAAAAATAACCGTTATAGGCAAAGGTTATATGGTTAAACCCAAAACAACTTAAAAACCATAAAAAATAGTAAGTTAAACGGCAGGTAAAAAATCAGCTTGGGCTAAAATGTAAATTGGTCTTACCAAGGCTAGTAAAGCAGCGCGCAAAAAATATTTATTTTTTTACTCTCTTTACAATAGTGTGAATAAGTTACATCGTTAAACGTAAAACTTACCAATCCTAAATTTACAACCTTCGCTCAAAAAACCATAACACATTGAAAATTAATAAAATTAAACTCTGGCACGCAACTGGCATTATTACTTTCGAACGAATTTGATAACCAAGGAGAAAACAATGTTACGCTGGACAATTACATTTTTAGTTATTGCTTTAATCGCTGCAGTGTTAGGTTTTGGTGGTATCGCAGGTGCCGCAGCTGGTATAGCAAAAATTATATTCTTTATCTTTTTAGTACTTTTAGTGATTTCTTTAGTTTCAGGTGCGCTGCGCGGTAAATCGCCCAGGTAGCTACTAACATACTTAAAACACTAAACAATCAACATATACAAGGAATTACATTATGAACTCAACAACTTTAAAAGCAGCACTAATCGCCGTATTTGCAGGTTTCTTTATGATGGGTTGTGAAGACAACCACGCAGAAGAAGCAGGTGAGCGTATTGATGAAGCAGTAACTGACGTGCAAAACTCTGTTGAAGATGCATGTGAAAATGTAAAAGAAGGCGTTAACGCAGAAGAAACTAACTGTTAATCTGTTTGGTAACGTAAAAAACGGCTTTTAATAAGCCGTTTTTTTGTGCGCTAATAAAAAGCGGCTTCTAACTCTTATAATGCATAGCCTACATTAACGGGTGTGATTTTTACGCTAGCTTGTTAAAATAGCGAAAACTATTACTTATTAGCAATTATGGCACTGACCACCACTTACACACTCGATAAACCCTACTACTACGAATGCTTTGACGAGTCCCACTCTTATAGTAAAGCAGCCAAGCCAAAGTATTTTTTGCTGGCATTACTGGTGTGCTTAGGTTTAATTAGTATTTACGCTATGGACGATCATTACCTAGGTACATTTTTAATAATGCTGGGTGTATTAGAATGCGTTGCCTTTTATTACCGCAGGCCTTGGTGGGTTACGCGCCAAATGTTTAGTCGTGCTTCGGGCTCAACGGTTACTCTTTCATTTACCGATGAAGCTATTAGCACCGAAAACCACTATAAAAGCCATACATTTAAGTGGGCAGAAATAACCCATATTATTAAAACCAACCACGGCTACTTAGTGCACCATAATAAAGGTATGCAATATATTTCTAGTAGTGTATTAACCGATGAAATGCGCGATTTTATAAACAAAAAAGCCACTCAGTGAGTGGCTTTTGGTATAGCTAAGTGCATTACTCAGCTAAGTATACGTGTTGATTAAGCATTGCCCGGATTAGGGTTAGACTTTTCAGCTTGTATACGCATGTAAATCTCTTCACGATGCACTGAAACGTCTTTAGGTGCGTTAACACCAATTCGAACTTGATTTCCTTTAACACCTAATACAGTAACAGTTACTTCGTCACCAATCATTAGGGTTTCACCTACTCTACGAGTTAGTATTAGCATTCTCTTGCTCCCATGTTCCAATAAATTATAAGATTCCGCTTGACCATTTTAATGAAAAATTGATTGAAAAGTAAGTAAAAACTCCCAAACTATCCATTTTCTGTTAAAAATTCTGAGTGTAACGCTCTTACTGCTAGTTCTAAATACTTCTCGTCAATTAAAACCGATACCTTGATTTCAGACGTCGATACTAAAACTATGTGTATGCCTTCTTGCGCCAATGCATCAAAAAATTGATGCGCTACACCACTGTGAGACTTCATTCCTATGCCAACAGCCGACACTTTTGCAACTGTTGTATCACTAGAAATGCTATCAGCCTGCAGATTTACCTGTTGTTGAGTTAGTAAATCGTGTGCTTGCAAATAGTCATTTGAATGCACAGTAAAAGCATAGTCTATTTTTTCAAAGTTATGATTAACTTGACTAATCATATCTATTTCGATGCCATTTTCTGCAAAAAGTTTCAAAATTTTTGTAAGAGAATGAACACAGTATGGTACGCCATGTACCTTTATCAAGCATTCGTCACGATTAAACGCAATCCCCGACACAACCTTAGTTGGCATATCGCTCTCCTCAAAACTTATTAGCGTTCCTTCATCGGGCTCAAAACTCGAAAGCACCCTTAGCGGCATTTTATGATTACCAGCCGACTCAACAGCACGAATATGCAATACTTTTGCGCCTAAGCTTGCCAGCTCTAGCATTTCGGCAAACGTTACATGGCGCATTCGCTGTGCGTTTGGTTCTACACGAGGATCAGTAGTGTATACGCCATCAACGTCGGTATAGATCTGACATTCATCGGCTTTTATTGCCGCGGCTATCTCTACCGCAGAGGTATCGGTGCCGCCACGTCCAAGGGTTGTAATATTGCCCTCTACATCGCGCCCCTGAAAACCGGCAATAATCGCAACCCGATTATGCTCAAGCTCATGCTTTAAACGCGTCGCGGCAACCTCTTCAATACGGGCTTTACCAAACATGTTATCGGTTTGAATATTAACCTGATCGGCTAGTAGGCTTACAGCCGAATGGCCACGTTTTATAATAGCCATAGCAAGGAGCGAAACAGAAACCTGTTCTCCAGTGCTAATAAGTACGTCTAATTCTCGGCTACTCGGGCGAGTATCTATTTGCTTGGCGAGGTTAATTAAGCGGTTGGTTTCTCCCGACATGGCCGAAAGAACCACAACCACTTGATGACCTTGCTGCTTAGTTTTAACAACAAGGTCGGCGACCGCTTCTATTCGCTCAATAGAGCCAACCGAAGTGCCGCCAAACTTTTGGACAATAAGTGCCACGTAAGCTTAAACTTTCTCACTTACCCAGGCAGTCACGCTTTCAAGCGCGGCGTTTAGGTTTTCAGGCTGTGAACCACCCGCTTGTGCCATATCTGGACGTCCGCCCCCTTTGCCGCCTACTTGGCCTGCCATGTGGTTTACAAGCTCACCGGCTTTAATTTTACCGGTTAAATCTTTCGTTACACCGGCAATTAGGCTTACTTTTTCGCCGCTGGCAACACCCAGTGCAATAACACCTGAGCCAATCTTGTTTTTAAGGTCGTCAACCATACCACGAAGCGCTTTAGATTCAGTTCCTTCAACGTTTGCCACTAGTAGCTTAACGCCATTAATTTCAACAATCGAATCAAGTAAAGACGCACCCGCTGCACTGGCTAGCTTATCGTTAAGCTGTGCAATTTGCTTTTCAAGGCCTTTAGACTTTTCAAGAAGCGCAGTTACTTTTTCAAGTACCGATGCGCTATCACCTTTTACCAGCGCCGCTACATCGTTTAGCTGTTTTTCTTGCTCGCTTACATACGCCACTGCATCTGCGCCTGTTACAGCTTCAATACGGCGTACGCCTGCAGCAATACCGCTTTCAGATACAATTTTAAATAAGCCAATATCACCCGCGCGCTCTACGTGCGTACCGCCACACAGTTCAATTGAGTAATCGCCAATGGTTACTACGCGTACTTCATCGTCGTACTTTTCGCCAAACAGCGCCATTGCCCCTTTTGCTTTAGCGTCATCAATCGCCATAAGCTCAGTGTTTAGGGCAAAGTTACGACGAATTTCATCGTTAACTACACGCTCAATTTCACGTAGCTCGTCTTTAGTAACCGCTTCAAAGTGTGAGAAGTCAAAACGTAAACGCTCAGGCTCAACCAGCGAGCCTTTTTGGCTTACGTGTTCACCTAATAGTTGGCGCAGTGCTTCGTGTAAAATATGCGTAGCTGTGTGATTTTTCTTAATGCGTTCACGGCGTGCATCATCAATAGTGGCATCTACTTTATCGTTAACCGCAATGCGCCCTTGTACGCTACCGTGGTGCGCAAACGCATTACCCAGCTTAGTAGTGTTAGTCACTGTAAACTCGCCACCTGCAACAGTAATGGTACCGGTATCGCCTGTTTGGCCACCAGATTCTGCATAAAATGGCGTATGGTTAAGTACCACAATGCCTTGTTGGCCATCTTCTAAAATAGAAACCGACTCACCATTTGCAAACACTTCTACTACTGTAGCGCTATGATGTGTGCTGTCGTAGCCTTTAAACTCAGTGTGTTTTTCTGACTTTAATTGCTCGTTGTAATCGGCACCAAATTTACCAGCTTGCTGCGCTGTTTTACGCTGTACAGCCATGCACTCTTCAAAGCCTGCATGGTCTATTGTCATTTGGCG
>NZ_DCYU01000140.1:0-8332 GCF_002331165.1 Pseudoalteromonas sp. UBA2102 | reverse complement strand
TCACCAGGAATAACATCGCCTTTAAGCTCGCTTAGGCTTTCTTCTAAAATAGCTAAGCCACGCTCAAGGGTTTTACCAAATTGTTCTTCTTCAATGCGCAGTACTTTTTCGATAATTTCTTGCTGCTTTGCAAGCTCTGGGTAAGCTTGGCCCATTTGTTCAATAAGCGCTGCAACCAGTTTATAGAAAAACGCACCTTGTGCACCAAGCTTGTTACCATGGCGTACTGCACGACGAATAATACGACGCAATACATAACCACGGCCTTCGTTTGATGGCATAACACCATCAGAAATTAAAAACGCACACGAACGAATATGATCCGCCACAACGCGTAGCGACTTATCGTTTAAATCTTGTGCGTTAGTTACACTTGCCGCAGCTGCAATTAAGCCTTGGAACAAGTCGATTTCGTAGTTTGAATGCACGCCTTGTAAAATAGCAGCAATACGCTCAAGGCCCATACCTGTATCAACAGATTGTTTAGGCAGCGGCTCCATAGTACCGTCGCTTTGACGGTTGTACTGCATAAATACAAGGTTCCAAATTTCGATAAAGCGGTCGCCATCTTCTTCAGGTGAGCCCGGAGGACCACCCCAAATGTGCTCACCGTGATCGTAAAATATTTCAGAACACGGGCCACACGGGCCAGTATCGCCCATTGACCAGAAGTTATCTGAGGTAGCAATACGAATAATACGATCTTCGCTTAGGCCAATATCATTGTGCCAAAAGCCAAATGCATCTTCATCGTCGTGATAAATAGTAACAAGTAGTTTTTCTTGTGGTAATTTAACAACCTCAGTTAAAAACTCCCACGCAAACTTAATAGCGTCTTGTTTAAAGTAATCGCCAAAACTAAAGTTACCTAGCATTTCAAAAAATGTATGGTGACGCGCTGTGTAACCTACGTTTTCTAAATCGTTATGTTTACCACCAGCACGCACACAACGCTGTGCGCTTGTAGCACGCGTGTAAGGGCGAGTTTCGGCGCCTAAAAACACATCCTTAAAAGGAACCATACCGGCATTGTTAAATAACAACGTGGCATCGTTACCCGGAATAAGTGAAGCCGATTGGACAATTTGGTGCTGTTTGCTGGCAAAAAAGTCTAAAAACTGTTGCCTAAGTTGTGCCGTAGTCATGTGCTGCATGTGAAAATCTCACCTGTATTTACTGTGCTTGCATTGCAAAATCAATTTGTTCGTAGCTAAATCCTCGGTACATTAAGTAGCGCACGCGCTTAGCTTTATCTTTGTACTCGAGGTTGGCCGGTGTAGTTGAATACTTTTTGTTGTACGCTTCCTGCGCAAGCTCAAACCAGTCTATTTCAAGCTCTTCAACCACTCTTTCAAGTAGTGAACGGTCAATCCCTTTGCCTATGGCTTCGCTTTGAATGCGCTTTAAGCCATGGCCTTTAAAAATGTGTTTTCTGACAAACCCTTCGCAATAACGTTGCTCGTTAATAAAATTGTGCTCTTCGCACCAATTAAGCAGGGTTTCTATAAACTCGTCGCTGGCTTCTTTTTGCTGAAGCTTAAAGGTTAACTCGCGGCGCGAATACTCTTGGCGCCCAAGTAACCACAGTACATAGTTTTTAAGTTTTTGTTTTAACTTATCATCCATTAAGCGTCAAAGCGCCCGCTTTGTTCACTGCTAAGTGGTTTAACATTGCTATCGTCACTTGGCGGTACAACTGGCATAAAAATAGCCTGATAAGATACAAAGAAACTAATGTAGCAAATTGGCATTAAAATCAACAGCGGTAAGAACGATAAGAACATAGAAAGCGCCATAAATAACACACAAATAATGCCAAAAACACTCAATGCGAACAGGTTATGATAAAAAACCAATAGCGAATTTTTAAGCGCCGTTAAAATGCGTTTTTCTTTACTAAAATAAATAAGCGGTACCGCGTAAGCAAACGCCATTAAATACACCGCCATTACCACTAAAAATAGCACCACACTGGCGCCCGAAATACTATTTAAGGTTTGCTCAAGCGCAATGTTAGGATCAAGCCCCTCTTGGCTCATAATAGCCACGGCATCGGCAAATAAGCCATTAGCCAATAAGGCCATTAAAATACCCGCTCCCATTTGGTAAAGCGCTAAACGTAGTAGCCCTAAACGGTTACCTTTTGCGCTAAAGGGTTTGAGTATGTCGGCGAGCATAATTTTACCTCCCTGCTGCTTGCTAAGCACCGCCTGATAAAAACCGGCGGTTAAAAAAGGCGTAGCAAGTGCCGCAACAACTTGTAGCAAAGGTAAAAATAACGACAGTATGCCCACTATGCCTATTAATAAGTGCATAACTACAAAGGTAAATGGCTGGGTTTTAAAAATATGCCAACCGGCTTTAAACCACTTTAGCCCGGCATCGGCTTTAAAAATTCGTAATTCGTTAGACATACTGGCTCTTAAGTTAAACAAAACACGCCAAGTATAACTTGGCGTGAGGGGGGATTAACAGACACTACATGATTAAATAGTTAAGGTTTTTTAATTTTTTTAATATCTAACATATGTGCGCCGTGTTTTATTTTGGTTTCTAGGTAAGCTTTGTTACCTGTAAGGCCTGCTTTAATATGCGCGTGGGTACCAATAACGGTGTCTACTTCAATGCCGGCATCTTTTAATGCATTAAGCTTTTTAGGGTTATTGGTCATTAATTTAACATGGCTTAAATTAAGTGCGTTGAGCATTAATACCGCGTCCGAAAAATCACGTAAGTCGTCGGCAAAACCTAAGTGGTTATTAGCCTCGTAAGTGTTCATACCTTGAGATTGCAGCACGTAAGCATCAATTTTATTATATAAACCAATACCTCGGCCCTCTTGGCGTAAATACAATAACACCCCGCCTTGCTCGTGCATCATTTCAATACACTCATTTAACTGCTCGCCACAATCGCAGCGCGATGAATGAAACACATCACCGGTTAAACACTCAGAGTGCATGCGAATAAGCGGCACATTTTGATTTACATCAGCATTGTTAAATACAAACGCAACGTGTTCTTGGCCGTCTTTTAAGCCACTAAAAGACACTATTTCTGCGGGAATATCACTATTTTTGCCAACATTAAGCTGGGCTCTTGCTCTTACTTGCGCCACGACAAATCCAAATAATTAAATAACTACGACACCATAAAGTGATAATATCACAAATGTTTAAAGTTAGATCGTAGTACACTAGGTTTATGGCAAATATATGGCGATTACACAGGCTATTTTCAATCTTAATATGCAATAAACTCCCACTACCTAGGGCTATTTCCCCAAAACAATGACAAACTTGAACGCATTTGCTATTTTAATTTTATTACTTTTACCACGCTGCTTATACATTAAGTTAATACACCGCACCTATAAAAAGCTAAAACGGTGTTACCTAGTTACCTCAGCAGGCACTATTAGTACAGTTTAATGACGAAAATTAGTTACAGCTTAGTGCACATTGGTAGTTAGGTAATTAGTTAGTTTTATAAGCAAGCGCCCACTCAAAAGATAATGAAAACCATTATCACTTGTGGTATTTTGTTTCTAGATTGAACACTAATAGGGATTATTATGAAAGCACAACACCTCGCCTTAGTTATCGGATTAACCTTTACGCCTTTTGCAAGCCAGGCCAATGCAAGCCAAGTAAGCGATGATAAAGCCGCCTTTTCTGATGCATACCAAAGTTATTTAACGGCTGTTAAAAAAGACGAAAACATAGAGCAAGCGGCTAAACATGCCTATACTACAGGCCTTGCGCTTTATGGTGATAAAAGTGATAACACCGCAAGCCTTGCTATTAATTACGCCAAAGCAATTACAGCGCCGCGCTCTATCAACGACAAAAAAAATGTATCAGAGCAACGCTTCGAACTTTACTCGCAAGCCTATACAATACTGGCAAATAACCACGGTAAAAATGCAATAGAAACAATCGATGCCCTAATAGGCAAGGCGGAAAACACCCGCTCGGCCTATCAAGCCGATAACGATTACGACCGTATAATTGAGATTGCTAAAACACAAAACAACCCTAAATTTGTTGCCGACATGCAGTTTGAAGCAGCCTCGCTGCTTGCCAAAAAATTTGCTCATAAAAAATACCATAAAGCTAAAACACTGCTTAACCAAGCCGATGACTACTACCGTAATAACCTAGACGACAACACCGTAGAGCGCATTAAAGCCGACTTTTTAATGGCGTCGTTTGCTCAAGGTAAGAAAAAATACAATGAAGCCATTGAACGACTAAACCATGTTGTATCGGTATTTGATAACAACTTAAGCTTTGATCACAGCGCTGAGCTTACTGCGCACTCAAAGCTTGTTAACCTTTACGAAAAAACAGGCCAAAGCGAACAAGCCACTAAGCATTGTTTAGCAATTGCTAAAATGGTGCCGTGGAAAAAAACACAAGAGCAAACACCTATATACCGCAAAAATCCTGAGTACCCACAAAACAAAGCACGCCAAATGCGAGACGGTATTGTCGTTGTTGAATTTGACGTAGATACCGCAGGCTTTGTTAAAAACCCAGAGGTAGTTAGCTCACAAGGGGGTAAAGAGTTTGAAAGGTCCGCACTTACAGCACTTAAAAAGTGGCGTTATGCACCAAAATTTGAAGACGGCCAACCCGTTGTTGCAAGCACGCAAGTACAGCTCGACTTTAAAATAGCCAGATAACACGCAAGGTATTATAGCGTCTTTTTGTTCAGGTAGTTTTATTCAAAGCTTTGCGAGTATTTTATCGCTTGCGGCTTCAATTAAATCGAGCACATTTTCAAAGCCATCATCGCCGCCGTAGTATGGGTCGGGTATGGCGCTTTGGCTTTGCTCGCCGTATTCTAAAAACAATGCCAGCTTGTAATGTAAATGGGTGGGGCATTGCGCTTTTAAGTCAGCTAAGTTTTGTGTGTCGGCCGCTAAAATTAAATCAAACTCAGTAAAATCGCTGCTGCGCACTGGGCGCGAAAATATACCTTTAAAGCTATAACCGCGTTTTTCACCCGCAGCCATTGAGCGGCTATCTGGCGTTTTACCTTCGTGGTAGCCAATAGTCCCTGCCGAGTCTACCTTAACCTCAACACCTAATTTTTTAGCACGCGCTTTTAACACCGCCTCTGCTGTGGGCGAGCGGCAAATATTACCTAAACACACTATCAGTACTTTTTTCATTAAGGCTCCTTTAGCTAATTTAACCACCTTGGCTTTAAAACTGTTTTAATATAGCCTCGTTATAGTCATCGGCATTTAAAGTCAGGTTATACTTGGCCGCCACACTATCAAGCTCGGCTTGTTTTATAGCTAACTCATCCATAGTAATGGTGTTATCGTCAAGCTGCCATAAAAGCCGTGAGCCCGCATAACTATAATGAATCGCTAACAATGCATCGGCATTACCCTCACGCCCTGCCGCTTTTAGCTTTGGCATTTTGCGGGTTATTTTATTAAGCGCTTGTTTAAGCTCCCACACATATACCACTTCGGTCATAAAACTATGGGTACGGTATTTATTTAACAGCCAGCCAATAGCTAAACTTGTTATAACAACACCGGTTAAATTCCAATGAAAGTGACTCCCGCTTTCATCAGGAAACAACGCAATTAACGTTTGCGATATAGCCAAGCTGCCAACAGCTAAACCCGCCGCACACCCTACAATTACCCTATTTAAATGTTTGCGGTAACGTGCTTTATCTATTTGTATGAGTTGCATAACAGCCTAAAAAATTAATAAGTAAAAATATAGCGAACGCTATTGTAACTAAACCCCGCAATTTTTATAAAATTATTTAACCCCTTTTTGATTTGCCCCCCGTTATAGCTTTTAAACAACCCAATAAGTTTACTCGGAGCGGCTTATGCACACACTTGAAGTACCCAATAATTCAGCATTTATTAAAACATCAACCGCCGTTATTGGCGGCGCAGTAATGACCTTTGCCGCCTTTGCATTTATGCAATACCTAATTAGTGGCGAGCAGCGCGCACCTATAAAACTCGGCGAGGATATTATTGTAGAGATTTTTCAGGCACCAGAGGATTCACAAGTAAGGCATATACAAAAAATACAGCCACCACCGCCTGTGCCAAAAACGCCGCCTAAAGCGCCACCAGTCGATACCTCAAACGACCCTGTAATAGCGATTAACGAATTAACACCAATCACTATTGATGATTTTGGAGATGATATAAATAGCACTATTAACCGCCCAACAGGCGATGCAACACCTATAGTGCGCATAAATCCAAAATACCCAACATCTGCCGCGCGCAATGGCATAGAAGGCTGGGTACAACTGAGCTTTAGTATTTCGCCCACCGGCGAAGTAATAAACCCAGTGGTAATAAACGCCGAGCCCAAACGCACCTTTGACCGCGAAGCAATAAGAGCCATAAAACGCTGGAAATATCGCCCCAAAGTAATAGAAGGTGTGGCACAATTACAAACAGATCAAACCGTACAGCTCGATTTTAAATTAGATAACTCTATTTAACGGACTAAACGCCTATGCTACTCAGTATTAAGTCATGGTTATTTGAAACGCCAAGCAAGGATTGCATGGCAAGTTACGCAAAAAGTGGCGACAACCGCCACTTAGAGCAGCTTATTGCCTTATACAGTAACGACTTATACCACTACCTGGTGACGCAATCTAATACGCATTTAGCATACGACGTAAGCCAACAAACCTGGCTAAAAGTAATCGAAAAACGCCACCTTTACCAAGCTCAAACCACGCCAAAAGCGTGGTTATTTAAACTCGCACGTAACACATTAGTAGACGAATACCGCAAACAGCAGCGCTTTGTAGAGCTTGACGAAAACACCCACCTACCTGCGCAGCAAAATGAGCAAGGTAATAACAATAGTATTAGCAATATAAATTACCAAGCGTTCGATAGCGCACTCAAGCAACTGAGCTTTGTGCAACGCGAAGCCATTACCTTACAACAAGAAGGCTTTAGCCTTGCCGACATAGAGCTTATAACGCAAAGCAACCATGAGAGCGTAAAAACAAGGCTGCGCTATGCCAAGCAAAACCTTAAACGTTTATTAGGAGCAAACAATGAACAAGCCTGATGAGCAGTTTGATCAAAAGCTCACTCAACACTACAAAGAGCGAAAAGCACGCACTACACTCAGCGCTTCCCAAAAAAAAGCGTTACTTAATAATGCCAGCCATAAAAAGCCCTCAAGGCTTAGTTTTACGCTACAGTTAACCAGCCTTGCCTGCGCACTGGGCGTATTCGCATTTATTGTATTTGATAACAGCAATGGCATTAACTACGCACCAAAAACGGTGCTTAACACTATCGATATTCACAACTACTCAATTATTAAAACCCACGAAATAACCCCATCAGGCAGTTACACAAGCGCCATTACCGAGCAAAAACACGCACTCGACACTCAACATGCTAATAGCTTGCGCTTACACCAACAACGCCACTTAGAATACGGCACACTCGTAAAGGTTGATAACGACTGGTACATAGCCAGCTGTAATGACGAGGTACTGGTGCAAATTAAGCAGTCACTGCTCAGTGATTTAAAGGGTAAGCATGCGGTAGAAAGAGGTCTAAATACGGGCGATATGCTGGCTATGGCGCATAACGGTAAAGGGCAGATTGTAGCGCTTAAACATGCGGGAGTTGGGGTTAGGCAGTGTAGGGCTTAGGTGGTTTGGGTGGTGGTAATTTAAAAATCATTACCACCAACTAGCTTGTTATTTCATAAATTATTTAGATAGACTCTAATTTTATTTGCTGTAGTGATTTTTTTTCTTTTAATCAATTTTTTATCTAACATCAATGAAGCAAAAACATCATACTCTTCAGAGTTTGGTAATTCAAAGTGAGTTTTAGCTGTATTAATTTTTGCAATCTGTTCTGTGGAAAAACCACAGATTTCTAGCACCCTCCCCCCAGATAATAAATCGATTTGACAGGATAGAAGCTTTATTAAATCATAATCAGTATCTAGTTCTGAAGCCAACTTAACCATGTTAGCTTCTTTGACTCCATCAAACTGCATCTTACAAGCTAAAGAGCTTAGATAAATAGTATCTATTTTAGGATTTTTAAATTCTTCATCACTCAAACTAGCAATTGCCAACAACTTGTTCTCATCGCTGACTTCACTATTCTCAAAAATATGTATTCTGTCTTCTAGTGAGAAATAAGGAATACAATCAAAAGTCATATTTTCGATAAGATAAATAGGATCAAACTTGCTATGCATTGCACGAATTAAAGCCTGGCCTTTCTTTGTTTTAGGCTCTACGTACTCAACTAAGTGCCCTGTAGTGGTCAACTAATTTTGGC
>NZ_DCYU01000015.1:0-2940 GCF_002331165.1 Pseudoalteromonas sp. UBA2102 | reverse complement strand
ACTTGCGTACTCACCGGAACATGATTAGAAACCAATGTTAATGCTGAAACACCTTTACCTTTGGAGAAGTACTTAGACGAATACCGAGCCTTAAACGTATTTATGCGACACTCAAATTTTTGACCATCAATGCTTGAAAACAACTGATTATCGTCCACATGGTAATAGGCAAATATTGGCAACGTGGCTATAGCATTAGAAACCTGATCATTAGACGTTTTGAGTGTTTCATATCTGACATAACTATCATCTACACTGCGTAATTTACCCATTGAACGGTCAGAGATATTCGCCATTTTATATAGGCCGTAATTGGTGCCGTTTGCCAATATACAGGCGATCAGATCTTCTTTATTTACTGGTGATTTTTCTTTAGTTGCTGATATGTGTGTAAATGAATTTAAGTAACCTGTCTTTTGATCAACAAACAACATGAGTTCAACGATACCCATGTGTTGAATTTGATTGTAGAGCGGGTTTTCAATTGTTTGTTGCCAACGGCTGTTAGGAATTGACCACTTGAGTTCGGCTTTGCCAGGAATAAACTCAACATACTTATTATCACCACTAAAGATATGCTCGCTTGCTTCCTTCAGCTTAACTTCTAATTGTTGGCTCTTATCTGCGAGTGTTTGGTTAATCGGTGTTGCCAGCTTATCAAGGCCAGTGTTTTCAATGATTGTCTCTTTTTGCTGCCATTCTTTAGGTTGTATAAGATCTGACGTTAAACTACGGTTATTAACGCTTTCTTTCACCGTTAAGCTATTACTGTGAAATAATTGTTCGGCTTTACGATAAAGGAAATACTCAAATCGATTAGCAATTAATTTGGTATTTTCTCCCTCTAAATACTCTCGGTCATGTTTAGGTACCACATCGATGTTAATGGTTTGGATAGCCTTTAATTCACTAAGTTCAGAATGTGCCATAACATACTGCTCATGGAGTTCATCCTTTAAATGAATGAACTCAATATCGATAGACATAAATAATGAGCGGATAAGTTTTTTAATTTTACTGGATTGTTTATCAATAAATTGCCATTCGTACTGACGGCCATCAAAGTCGTTATTATCTAAGTGATCACTTAACAGTTTAATACTGTCAGCAGGGATCAATTCAAAGGCTTTTTTACGTACATCACCAAAGCTTAAATCATCGTCCATATCGGTATCGATGAAGTACTTTAATAAACTACCAGCGGATTTTAATTTGGTTCTTACAATGGTTACATCTTCAACAATACGCTGCTTTGCATAGCCTTTAGCTGATTCGGTTAACTTCCTTACCAAGTAAATAAATGCAGCAACAAGATTGTCGTTAGTCTCTCGGTACCTGAAGAACAAGTAACAAACGAGATATAAAATAGTTTGGCTATCTGCGTGTTTTCTAAGCTTATAAACGGACTTGTGCTTTACCAGTGAAGCATAGTATTCAAGATTTTTAGGTGATAGCTCCAGTTCAGCAATCAGTGACTTAATTTCTGGATAAAGCGAGCGTATAATTTTATGCGTCTTCAGCTCTTGGGTGATTTGGCTCGTTGAAAAGTCCTTAGCCATTTTCTTTAACTTGGCTAAGTCAGTAAAGGTATTATTTGACTCAAGTAATTTAAGTAATGTTTTTCTGGTACCTGAAGACAAACTATCAAGCAGCACCATTTCAATTCGGTTACGCTCATTTGATAATACCGTAGAAATAGTGTCTTGCAGCGTTGTATAACCAGCTAGCGCTATTCTGTTTTGACCAAAATAAGCAATACATTCATCAAAAACATACCTTGGTTCAAGGTTGATTTTTACAACATCGTTAAGCCTTTTTAATAGCGGCTCTTTATCTAACTTGCTTTGGTATGCTGTAAACCCTGTATATTTTAATAACTTATTAATCAGCTTAGTTTTTGTTGTTGGTGATAAATCCTCAAGAGACATATCTTTATCGCTGAAATACTTGGATCTTACATAATCTAAATCATTACTGACTTGAGTAAATGAGAAATTAAATACTATTGGCCGTGACCTAAAGTAACCAAGCAGTAAGATAAAATACACTCTGGTTTCAATACGTCTTAATTCGTTGACGAGCCTTTGAGTTTCACTATCTAACGAAAAATAATCATCACGATCTTTACGGTTAAAATTGGGTAAGGCATAGAGTTCGTTGATTTCTGATTCGCTGAGAATTTGTATACGCTTGGTGTTTGATGAAGAAATAGTGGTAAGCCTTTCTTGTTATTTTTAATCAGCATACCTTAATCAATGAGGTTAATGTTTACCAGTCAACTGCTTAACATTACCATAAAGCCGATTTAAGCGACTAAAGTGGTAAACTTTTCATAAGATAGTTTACCACTGTGTATTATTACTTAAGAATACTAATGCCGATTTCGAGGGGATGGGCTAAATAATACAAACTGTGTTATTCAAGGGGTGAAGTCCAATGGTACGAAAAGTTACTCTAAGCGTGAAAATTCAAGCTAAGGTTAATTTCGAGGGGATGGGCGCAAAACCCCAATACGATAGTAAATTTCTTTATCTGCGATCAATTATAAATAATGTTTTGCGTCCTCTGGGTTGGGTACTCTGCAATACTGATATTTGCCAAATAAGGTATAGCGGTTTAAAGCAATTTTATCGTACAGCCAATTATTAAAGGTGTTAGGTAAAACACTAAATACAGTGGCTAATTTATAGGGGTAACCTAGCTGCTTTACCACTTCAAAAAAAGCATGACTTTGCGTGTACGCTTTGCCGTTTTGTAGGTAAACCATTGAGGCGTATTGTGTGGTTGAAAAACCAAAGTGAGTTAATAGCAGTGCACCTTTTGGGGATTGCACGCTGCACAGTTTAAAAATGGCATTGGTATCGTTCCTAGGGCCTGTTGACCTTTCAGGATTAAAATTTGTTCAATCTAGGGGCCATTTAATCGCGGCGCGAGGTTTGT
>NZ_DCYU01000018.1:0-20973 GCF_002331165.1 Pseudoalteromonas sp. UBA2102 | reverse complement strand
GAGCAGGACGCGGAAGCTTTGCTCGGTTTTTACTTAGCCCACTAGGTTACAAACCTCGCGCCGCGATTTAATCGCCCCTAGATTGAACAAATTTCAATCCGCAAAGTTCAACACGCCCTAATTACTTTTACCCCGAAAAAGAACTGAGTGTACCTGTTGATGTAAGCGTTCACTACAGCTCAGACCTAGAATTTGTAGAGCAAGTAACGCTTGAAGTTGCTCGCCAAGTACTAATTGACCATGAGTGGGGGGTTGATGATTACAATACCTTTGTGGTGTATCACACCTTTGATAACTCAAGCATTAACTTTACCGTAATGCTGCGCGCAAAAGAGTACTTTAATCGGTTTTGGGTTAAATCTGCTTTTATTAAAGCGCTACATAAACGCTATAACCAAGAAGGTATTGTGATCCCCTTCCCTATTACAGCTATTAACACAGCGCAAGAAGCCGCTAATTTTAATAGCGATAAAAATTAAGCGCGAGATAGGCTCGCGCTTAAATTGCTTTAAAATTTATAGGTTACTTGGCCTACTATTTCTCGTGGGCTGCCTGGGAAGTGACCGTTACGCTCACTAAAGCCACTTACTGCGTATTCTTTATCAAATATATTATTAATATTTACGCTTAATAACACATCGTCAAAGCGCGTAGTCCAGCTCATATCAAATACAGTAAAGGGTTTAACTTTTTGGCCATCTTGGCTTATTTGCTCGCTTACGTAATTTGCGCCAAATGCTATAGACGAGTCGATGCTATCAAGCGCAAAACGCGACCATAAACCTGCTTGGTGGCGCGGCGCATTAGCAAAGCGAGAGCCATCACCGTAGGTGCTTGAAATAGTATCGCCGGTTACACCTTCAACAACTAGTGTATCGTTGTAGGCGTAGTTAGCTGTTAGCGTCCAGTGCTCGGTTAAATCGCCCACCAGCGTTGTTTCAAATCCGCGGCTTTCTACCTCACCAATATTTAAAAGTGCTGCAATGCCGTCACCCGCGCCCGTGTCGTCTGGGTTACTCATTACTACGTTTTCTTTATTAATTTGGTAAATAGCAAAGGTGCTCATAATTTTGCCATCTAGCCATTGGTTTTTCATACCAATTTCGGTTTGTTTACCGGTTTCTGGGGTTAAGTTGCCCTCGCCTTCTACATCTTCTTGGTCACCCGATGATGCTGGGTTAAAGCTTTCTGAGTAATTTATGTATAACGAGGTATTTTCAACAGGTTGGTATGTAACGGCCACGCGCGGTGTTACATCGTTATCTGAGTAACTGTAACCGGTTTCTTTATTTAGCTCTTTAAAATAGTCGTAACGCAGGCCGGCAATCACGGTCCATTGCTCGTTAATGCTTACAACATCTTGTACGTAAACGCCAAAACGGTCGGTTTCAACACCATCGCGGTTCATGTCGGTAAGGTTATAAGTACTTGGGTCGGTTTCGCCGTAATTTAAATCAAATATGTTTAAGTTAGCCACGCCGTCCGCTTCATAACGGGCGCGTAAGTAATCGTACTCGGTATCAACTATGTGGTAGTCGCCACCAAATAATACTTGGTGTGCTAATTGGCCTTGCTCAAAGCTATAAACAAAGTCAGTGGTTAAACTTGTTTCTTCGTTGGCGCGGTATTGCTTTCGGTATTCGCGTTTAATGGTTTCGTCATCAATGTTTGCTTCACCATCGCCGTTTACATCTACCCAGCTTTGCGACTCATGGTAGGCTTGGTCGCGTTCGTTATCCATGTAACGCAGTGTGCTACTTACAGAAAAATCATCATTAAAGTAATGCTTTAGCTCGGCTTGCAGCACTAACGCTTCCATGTCTTGGTAGTCAAATGCTTCATTTGCGTTGTAACTAGGGTCAACTAAAAAGTTGCCATTATCATCTACCGGTACACCACGTAAACGGTTACCGCCTAAGTCTTGCTTAATGTAATCAATAGTGGTGGTTAGTGTGGTTGAATCGGTTAAATCAAATAATAAACCAGCGGTAAACTCACTGTTTTTTGAATCTGCATTATTACGAAAGCTGTCTTGCTCTTCGTAATAACCACCTACTCTGTATGCCATGGTGTCGGTTAAACCGCCGGTCATATCAAGTGAGGCGCCATGTGTGTTGTAATTGCCAAGCGTTAGTTTTAGCTCTTTACTTTGCGTATAACTTGGCTTTTTAGTCACATAGTTGATCATACCGCCTGGCTCACCACCACCATATAACGCAGAGGCTGGGCCTTTTAATACTTCTACACGCGCAACATTAAATAATTGCGGTACACCAAAGCCCGAGTACGGGTCGCCGCGTACGCCATCGTAAAATACATTGGCATCGTCTCTAAATCCGCGAAAAGTAACGCCCGAATAACTGTACTCACTAACCCCGGCTATTGAGCGGTATAAATCGGTGATATCGCGCGCGGCTTGGTCAATAATAAGCTGCTCGGTTAATACCTGCGCAGATTGCGGTAATTTAATAAGATCTAAATCCGTTTTAGTCCCAATTTTACTTTCGGTTTCTAGGTAAAACTGCTGAGCGCGACCTGTTACTTCTATTGTTTCAATTTCGTTATTTTGCTCGGCAAATGCCACATTAGAAAAAGCAGAAAAAGACGCAGCAATACTAAGCGCCAAGTATTTTTGGTTAAACATGTTGATCCTGAAAAGAGGTGTATAAAACGCCGCGAATGATAACGACTATCATTACTATATGCAATGCAAATAATTTCATATTCATCCTTATTTTTCGAATTAATCGCAACTAAAATAGGTACTTAAAGACTTTTTGCTCACGTTTTATACATATTCCCTTTGCCCAGTGTTGAACCAAATAAAGAACTCAGATAGTGTGTATTTTTCATACGCTTTATAATAGCAATTCGCATTAATACTTAATCATTTTGTGGGGCTAAACGTGTCGCTACTTGCGTTAAAAAATGCTCATTTACGACTGCATGGATGCAGAAGGTAGCGCAATACAGGAGCAATTACCGAGAACGACTAAATAGCGAATTTTTTGCCTAGCTATCAACACGTTTTTCTAGCATCAAAATAAACCACTTAATTAAGCGAATTGGTATCAGCTTTTTTATGAGGAGCAAACCATGTTAAACCGACTATTTTTAGGGGTTATTTTACTCTCGGCCACGGCCGTGGCGAGTGCGAATGACAGCTTAGTACGTTTTCAAAGTAATTATTCTGTTCAAGAAACGGCTAACCGTTTTGAAAAAATAGCCAGTAACAAAGGGATAACCATTTTTGCGCGGGTAAATCATCAAAAAAACGCTCAAAATGTTGATATGGAATTGGCCCCAAGTGAAGTGATTATTTTTGGTAATCCAAAGGTAGGCACACCGTTAATGCAGTGTCAGCAAAGTGTGGCGATAGACTTACCGCAAAAAGTACATATATCTCAAGACAACAATGGCCAAGTTTGGCTTACCTACAACAGCCCCACTTATTTGCAAGAACGCCACAATATAAAAGGCTGCGAAGAAGTACTTAATAAAATAGCTGTGGTGCTTAATAAGCTTTCTATGGCAACAGTGGCCAAATAATTAAAGTTATACCAAACCGCAATAATACTTAATTAAGCGAATTGGTATTAATATTAAATAACTTAAAAAAACACGCAATAAAAAACCCGTTAGCTAACGGGTTTTTTTATAAAGTTAATAACACTTTTTTACGCGTGTATTAAGACTCAATAGCCAAAAGCTCTACTTCAAAAATAAGCAGTGATGCAGGTGGAATACTGCCCACTCGCTTTTCGCCGTAGGCTAATTGGTGCGGTACATAAAATATGTATTTATCGCCTGGGCTCATAAGTTGTAAGCCTTCGGTCCAGCCTTTAATAACCTGATTTAAACCAAAGCTTATTGGCGTTTTACGCTCTACTGAGCTGTCAAATACGGTGCCATCTATTAACGTGCCGTGGTAATGCACGTTTACTTTACTAGTAGGGTTAGGTGTATTTTCGCTTTCACCTTTGTGCAGCACTTTGTACTGTAAACCTGAGGCGGTTTCTATTACGCCCTCTACTTTTGCGTTAGCGACAAGGTAGTCGGCTTCAATTTGCGCATTAATGCCAGCTTGTTGCTTTGCTTTTTTACTATTTTGAAAAATTAAAAAACAAAATATAGCGATGATCACCGCTAAAATTATATTGATCATTTAGTGTTTTTCCTCATCTTCTTCGGCTTCTTTATCTTCTTCGCTATCGCCATTAACTATGTCGGCTATATCTTTTAAGCGTGCTAAAGCAATACCGTTAACAGAATCTTCTGGGTATTCGCCGTCAATAATATCGCCGGCATCAATATCCATTAATAAGTTAAGTGCTTGGTCTACAGTTTCTACTGCGTAAATATTAAATTTACCGCGCTCAACCGCTTCAAGTATTTCATCATCAAGTACTAAGTTAACTTGGTTAGATTTTGGAATAATAACGCCTTGCTCGCCTGTTAAGCCGCGCATTTTACACAGCTTAAAAAAGCCTTCTATTTTTTCGTTTACACCGCCAATGGCTTGCACATCACCGTGTTGGTTAATAGAGCCTGTAAGGGCAATAGACTGGCTAATAGGCAAACTGGTAATAGCCGATATAAGCGCACATAACTCAGCAAGTGAGGCGCTATCGCCATCTATATACCCGTAGCTTTGCTCTATCGCTATGTTAGCACTTAGCGTTAAGCTAAAATGCTGGGCATATTTGTTACCTAAATAACCGGTAAGTAGCATTACACCTTTTGAGTGAATTGCTTTACCTAGCTCGGCTTCACGCTCAACATCTATTACACCATCGGCACCGGCGTATACGGTGGCGGTAATACGCGCGGGTGTACCAAACGACGTATCGCCAATGTGCAACACTGTTAAGCCGTTTACTTTACCAATGGCTTGGCCTTGTGTGGCAATAAGCGTGTGGCCTTCTTTTATATCGCTTAGCATGTTTTCGCTTATTTGGCCGGTGCGGTACTGCTTACCTTCAATGGCTTCATCAATATGATGCGCATCAATCAGTGTTTGCTTATCTTGCTTGGCGTAAAAGCTGGCCTCAGCCACCAGTTCAAGCACATCGGCAAAGCGCGCCGATAATTTATTATGGTGCTCTGCTTGGCGGTAGCTAAATTTAAGTAACCGCACCATGGCGACCTCTGTGGTAGTGCACTTTAACGTTTGCTGGCAGTACTCACTCACTTTAGTAATAAATTGGTACTGAAGCTTATCGCTACTTGGTAAATAATAATCAAAGTCGGCAAGTACTCTAAACAGCTCTGCAAATTCTTCATCGTACTCACCTATGGTGTAATACAAATCGCGCGAGCCTAATAAAATAATTTTTACATCAAGAGGAATTAATTGCGGGCGCAGTGTAAAACTGCTGCCTACTGAGCTGTCTTGATACGGTAGGTCGTTTTTAATTTGGTGCGTTTTAAGCGAAAGCTTTAAACCATCCCACACTTGCGGGTTGGCCATTACTTTTTCGGCATCCATAATTAAGTAACCGCCATTTGCACGGTGCAATGCACCAGGCTGTATAGAGCGATAACTGGTTATAAGCGAGCCTTGCGATGTTGAATACTCAATTTTGCCAAATATATTGCCAAATGTTGGGTTTGGCTCATACACCACAGGTGCGGCATCGTCTTCTTTAAATTCAACTAAAATATTAGGCGCAAAAAAGTCGGTAAGCATGCCTTTACGGTCAAAGTCTTCTTTGCTTTCTTCGCTTTCATCTTCATCGTCTAGCCACTCAAGTACTGCATCAATTATTTCTACACGAATATCTTTTAAGTAGCGCAGCACTCCAATATGTGCAGCGTATTTATGCTCTAAGTCTTTTAATAATGGCTTTGTAGCTTGCTCGGCTGTGGCCTTTTTTAGATTACGCTGTTTTTCTTTTGATTCGCGTTTCCAGCGAGGCAGCTCAATCAGCGCTTCAATTAAGGCATCTTCTAGTTTTTCTATTTTTTCAAAAAACTCATCACGAAGCTCTTCATCTAGGGCGGCAAATTCGTTATCGCTTAACTGCCTGCCTTCAACTAAAGGCGCAAAACCTACGGCGTTTTTCTCTTCTATTAGCGCTACGCTTTGCTCAAGCGCCATTTCTTCTACTGCGGTGATAGCGCTGTCGTAAGCGTCGTTAAATTCGCTCTCGATTGACTTTTTTTTGCGTTGATAAGCTGGGTTATCAAACGCTGCCGGAAAGGTGTCGAGTACCTCATCTAAAAATGAGTCTATGTCATCACTTAACTGCTTGCTTTGCCCTGCTTGCATAAATAGCGCAATTGGCTCGCGGTGGTCGTCGTAATTATTAACATACAACCACTCGTTAGGTGTGGGGCGATCTTTTGCGTGTTGTTTAAGTTTGTCTTTTACGAGTGTAAATCGGCCATGCGCGGCCTCACCCATTACATAAACATTGTAGCCTGGCAGCTCCATCCCAAGTGAAAAGTCGAGCGCACTTTGGGCGCGTTGTTGGCCTATAAAGGTAAGTTGCTCTGGGTATGGATTGCTCATACACGTGCTAACGTGATTAGTAGAAATGCTCGGTGCGAGCTGTGAAACAGATAATGGCAGCAGTTTTTTCGTCATTCTAACTTCTTTTTGTACCAACATACTCGCTGGCTTTGGGCGTATTAAGTGGCCTACAAGCCACTTAATACATATATTTAGGGTTGTAATGCCTTACGGCTAAAATAAATACCATCACATTCAATGCACGGTGTAATTTGTGTAGCGTGATAAATATCAAAACTATGGGTGCAATTCTTACATACTAATGTGCCCATGGCTATCCATTCGCCTGCGTGATACATCCCGTTGTGCTTAAAATCTTGACTAAGAGACTGCCATTCAAGCTGGGTTTTGTCCTCTATGTGTGAAAGCTCATACCATAACGACTCTTTAAGCTCTTGCCATGCAAGCGAATTATAGTGCGATTCGTTTTCTTGAACGTGTTCTATGTCGCGCTGCAAATAACTTTTATAGAGTCCGTATTTTTCTTTGCCTAGGTCTTTAAGTGCTTGCTCAGATTCAACAAATCGGGTCATTGCATCTTTTACTTCGTGATCTTTTACATCTTTTAGCCAATTAGTTAAATCGTTAAGCCATGTTTTATAATCTGCCATTTTATACTCCATCAAAATCAAGGGCGTGTTGGCCTTTAACATAGATAAGTATAGGTTAACCTGCACTGAAAGTGAGATTTTAACAAAACCGTGCTTATACGCTGTGATTAGGCTTTTATTTGGGGTATCCTATCGGCAATTTTTTATTAGTTTGCAAGAAGTCTGGAATCATAGATGCAAGAGCAATATAACCCGCAAGACATAGAGTCAAAAGTCCAAAGTTACTGGGAAGAAAACCAGGTATTTAAAGTCACCGAAGATGAGAGCAAAGAAAAGTATTACTGTCTTTCTATGTTCCCATATCCAAGTGGCCGACTGCATATGGGTCATGTGCGTAATTACACCATTGGTGATGTTGTTTCTCGTTTCCAGCGCCTGCAAGGCAAAAACGTAATGCAGCCAATGGGTTGGGATGCGTTTGGTTTACCTGCAGAAAACGCCGCTATCAAAAACAAAACAGCGCCAGCTAAGTGGACGTACGAAAACATTGATTACATGCGTAACCAACTTAAGCAATTAGGCTTTGGTTACGACTGGGATCGTGAAATAGCCACGTGTCACCCAGAATACTACAAATGGGAACAATGGTTTTTCACTAAGCTGTACGAAAAAGGCTTAGTGTACAAAAAAATGTCAACGGTTAACTGGGATCCAGTTGATCAAACTGTACTTGCTAACGAGCAAGTTATAGATGGCCGCGGATGGCGCTCTGGTGCAGTGGTTGAGCAAAAAGAAATTCCACAGTGGTTTATTAAAATTACTGACTACGCACAAGAGCTTTTAGATGACTTAGACAAGTTAGAAGACTGGCCTGAGCAAGTTAAAACCATGCAGCGTAACTGGATTGGTCGCTCTGAAGGGTTAGACATTGAGTTTACGCGTACCGACAACAACGAAAAGTTTAGCGTATACACTACACGTCCAGATACATTTATGGGTGTAACTTACCTAGCCGTTGCCGGTGGCCACCCTATTGCGCAAGAAGCCGCTAAAAACAGCGATGCAATTGCAATGTTTGTTGAAGAATGCAAAAACACCAAAGTTGCCGAAGCAGACATGGCCACTATGGAGAAAAAAGGCATTGCAACAGGCTTTTACGCGACTCACCCATTAACGGGCGAGCAAGTTCCAATTTGGGTTGCTAACTTTGTATTAATGCATTACGGCTCAGGTGCGGTGATGGCAGTACCTGCACACGACCAACGCGACTATGAATTTGCCACAGCATACGGCCTAGACATAAAACAAGTAATTGCACCAGTTGAAGGCTCAGAGCTTGAAGTAAATTTAAAAGAAGAAGCATTCACTGAAAAAGGCGTGTTAGTTAATTCTGGCGAATTTGATGGCCTTGATTTTGAAGGCGCATTTAACGCTATTGCCGACAAACTAGAAGCACTGGGTGTGGGTGAGCGTAAAGTTAACTTCCGCTTACGTGACTGGGGTGTTAGCCGCCAGCGTTACTGGGGTTCACCAATCCCAATGCTGAGCGACGAAAACGGTAACGAATTAGCCGCCACCGAAGAAATGCTGCCAGTACGTTTACCAGAAGATGTAGTTATGAATGGCGTTACTTCGCCAATCAAAGCAGACCCAGAATGGGCAAAAGCAACGGTAAACGGCGTACCAGCAACACATGAAACAGATACCTTTGACACCTTTATGGAGTCGTCTTGGTACTACGCACGTTACTGTAGCCCGCGTCACGATGAAGGCATGCTAGACCCAGCAGCAGCTAACTATTGGTTACCAGTAAACCAATACATAGGTGGTATTGAGCACGCTATTTTACACTTATTGTATTCGCGTTTTTTCCATAAGTTATTACGTGATTTTGGTTTAGTAAATTCAGACGAGCCATTCGATCGCTTACTTTGTCAGGGCATGGTACTTGCCGAAACGTTCTACCGTAAAGATGAAAAAGGCGGTGACGTATGGATTTCGCCAAGCGATGTAAATACCGAAACTGACGAAAAAGGCCGCGTAACTAAAGCATGGCACAAAGAAGATGGTGAACCTGTGTTCTCATCGGGCATGAGCAAAATGTCTAAGTCTAAAAACAACGGTATAGACCCACAAGAAGTAATTGCCCAATACGGTGCAGATACTGTGCGTTTATTTATGATGTTTACCGCACCACCAGAGCAAACGCTTGAATGGTCAGACTCAGGCGTAGAAGGCGCGCACCGCTTCTTAAAACGTATTTGGAAATACGCAGTAGATGTGAAAACAGTTGGCTACCAAGCACTTGATAAATCAGCGCTTAGTAACCCACAAAAAGTACTGCGTCGTGAGCTACACAAAGCCATTGCAAAAGTGAGCGATGATATTGAGCGTCGTCAAACGTTTAACACTGCAATTGCTGCCATTATGGAGCTCTCTAATAAGTTATTAAAAGCGCCGTTAAACGATACGCAAGATGTTGCTATTGCTAACGAAGCATTAGAAGCCCTACTTATTATGCTTGCGCCAATTACGCCGCATTTATCGCACCAGTTATGGCAAGAGCTTGGTAAAGAGGGTGACATTTTAGATGCAGCATGGCCTAAAGTAGACGAGTCTGCCCTTGTTGAAGATGAAAAATTAATCATCGTACAAGTAAACGGCAAACTACGCGCTAAGCTAACTGTAGCCGCCGATGCAACACAAGAGCAGGTAGAGGCACTTGCGTTTGCAGAGTCTAACGTAACTAAATTTACTGATGGCGCAACCATTCGTAAAATTATTTACGTACCGGGTAAACTACTTAACGTGGTAGCTAACTAAATGGTTAGCTTTAACACCCTTAAAAACACATTAGCCTTAGTGCTAATGTGTTTTGTGTTATCTAGCTGTGGCTTTCATTTAAAGAAAGCCTCTAGCCTGCCCGATAACCTTAAAACGCTTACACTTAAAGGTGATGATGAAAAATCATCGTTATTTTTAAACCTTAAAAAAGAGCTTAAAGCCAGTAACGTAGAACTGACGCCTTCGGCTAAAAATGTTGCCCAGCTTTACTTACGCAAAGAAAGTATTGAGCGCCAAACCTTATCGTTGTTTCAAAATGGTCAGGTGGCTGAATACGAGCTTGCCTACGGGGTAAGCTATGTTGTTAAACGCCCAGGCGAAAAAGCCATAGAAAAACGCTTTGAGCTTTATCGTAACTACCAAGACGACCCCGATCACGCACTTGCAAAAGCAAAAGAGCTTGAGCTGCTTATTAGCGAAATTCGTAAGCAAGCCAGTGGTCGTATTGTTAGAGAGCTGTCGCAACTATAATGCGCTGTTATGCTAATCAGTTACCGAGTGAATTAAATAAAGGTTTGAAACCCTTTTATTTAGTGTTTGGTGAAGAACCGTTTCAAGAAGCGCAATGTGTGCAGCAAATACGCGACACAGCAAAAGCCCAAGGCTTTGATGAGGTAATTAAATTTACCCTAATGCAAGGGTTTGATTGGCAAGAAATTATAGCTCAATATCAAAGCATGTCTTTGTTTAGTGCGCGCACTATAATTGAGCTTGATTTAAACCAACAAAAACCTGGCACCCCAGGAAGTAATACCTTTAAAAAAATAGTCGAGTTAATTAACCCTGATACCATTTTAATTGTAAAAGGGGCTAAAGCCAGCCAAGACGTACAACGTGGCGCCTGGTTTAAAGCGCTCGATAAACACGGTGTATTTGTACCGTGCTACCCGCTTGCAGGGAATCATTTAAAACGCTGGTTAGATGAACAAGTAGCGCGCCTTTCTCTAAATATGCAAAACGAAGCAAAGCTGAGCTTAATTAACGCTACCGAAGGTAATTTGTTAGCGTGTTTTCAGGAGCTCGAAAAGCTCTCGCTACTGCATGGTAATGCCTTAATAACCCAGCAACTTGTGATGCAAGGGCTATTAAATCAAGCCAAGTTTGATATTTTTGATTTAAGTGATGCCCTATTAAATGGCCACGCCAAGCAAGCAATTAAAGTACTTAATAAACTGGCCAGCGATAACACCGAAGTGGTGAGTATTTTATGGGCTATAAATAAAGAACTCACCAGTTTGCTCACTATTCAGCAAGGGCTTTTAAATGGCGAGCCTATCGCACAGTTATTTAAAAAAAATGGTATTTGGAAAAACCAGCAAGGCCCAGTGCGAAATGCAATTAACCGCTTAAATATTAATACACTTGAGCAAATAAGCAGTGAGCTTGCACTGTTTGATTCAAGCTACAAACAAGGTAACTTAATTACGCCTTACCAAGCGCTTGCCCATATTTGTATTAAGTTTTGCCAGCCGCTTGATATTCCAATGCCTTGCCACGCACTTAACTAAAGATTTTTAACATGATTGCAATTTTTGGCGGCACCTTCGACCCCGTGCATTTAGGCCACCTAAATATGGCCTCACAGTGTGTAAATACATTTAACTTATCCACGTTGTACTTTATGCCCTGTGCCCTGCCCGCGCACAAAGCTGCGCCGGGTATAAGTACAGCGCACCGTATTAATATGCTCAATGCCGCTATTGCCCCTTACCCTCATTTTGCACTTGATTTAAGAGAGCTTAATCGTACTGGGCCTTCTTACTCATTGTTGAGTTTACAAGAGCTAAGAGCTGAGCACCCAGATACGCCAATTCTTTTTTTAATGGGCATGGACTCGTTTAATAACCTCGACAAATGGTATGAATGGCAAGCAATTACACAGCTATGCCATATAGTGGTTTATCATCGCCCGGGGCAAACATGTAACCCAAATAAGGCGCTTAAAAGCTATATCAGTAATGCCCACACTGAAGCGCCACAGCAACTTGCCACAAACAACTTTGGTAAGCTTTATTTTTTACCTGGTGAAACCCTTGATGCTGCCTCAAGCACTATTCGAGAGCAATTAAAAAAAACCAATAAAAATAATGAACTATTACCCGAACCTGTCAGTCACTACATTAAGCAACACCAGCTTTATCAAAGTGATGATTAAAACCCCCTAGCATGTTAAAATGCACGCTATTAAATTTAAAATTGAGACAATACCTTGGATTCGAAACAACTACTTGCCTTTGCACTAGACAAAATTGACGATATGAAAGCACGCGACGTGGTACAACTAGACGTACGTGACAGCTCAGACATTACCGATTACATGGTTGTGTGTTCGGGTACTTCTAAGCGTCATGTGCAATCAATTGCCGATAACGTAGCAAAAGAAGCTCGCCACGCTGGCGAAGAACCTTTAGGTTACGAAGGTCAAGACGAAGGCGAATGGGTACTGGTAGATTTAGGTGATGTAGTTGTACACGTGATGCAAGATCACGCACGTAGCTATTACGATCTAGAAAAACTGTGGGGCTAAGCGCCACTATTTTTTAATTGAGCTTGGAAGTAATACGTGAAAATACAAATGATTGCCGTTGGCACAAAAATGCCAGCGTGGGTAGAGACCGGATTTGCAGAGTACCAACGCCGTTTTCCTAAAGATATGGCGCTTGAGTTAATAGAAATTCCGGCCGGTAAACGCGGTAAAAATGCCGATATTAAACGCATTTTACACACCGAAGGTGAAAAAACCTTAGCCGCTATTCCAAAAGGCAATCGCATTGTTACCCTAGAGGTAACAGGTAAACCACTTGATACTCACCAGCTTGCTAAAAATATGGAAAAGTGGCAGCTCGATGGCCGCGACGTTAGTTTGCTTATTGGCGGCCCTGAAGGGTTAGCCCCTGAGTGCATTGCCGCCTCTGAGCAAAAATGGTCGTTATCTAACTTAACGTTACCGCACCCTTTAGTGCGTATTATTGTTGCCGAAAGCCTATACCGAGGCTGGAGCTTAAATAACAACCATCCTTATCATCGCGAGTAACGCCTTGTTATGATTAAGCAAAGACCCACAATACGCGACCATTCCGCTGAGGCAAACTTATTTGCACGGCGCGCATTTGTGGGTTTTATTTTTGTTTTAGGCTTAGTGGCAATTTTGCTTTCTAATCTTTATACCATTCAGGTAGAAGAACACACAGACTATCAAACCCGCTCTAACGATAACCGTATTAAAGTCATTCCTATTGCGCCAAACCGTGGCCTCATTTACGACCGCAACGGTGTACTGCTTGCTGAAAACAAACCCGTTTATAACCTCGAGGTTATTCCTGAAGAGGTCGACGATTTAGCTAAATCGCTTGAGCAAGTTAGCAAAATAATTACGATTACCGAGCAGCAAAAAAAAGACTTTATTGATGACATAAAGCATACGCGTCGTTTTAAGTCGCAAGTACTAAAAGCCCGCTTAGATGAAACCGAAGTGGCTCAATTTGCGGTTAATCAGCATAAATTTCCTGGCTTTAGCATTGAGGCGCGCCTTGCACGCTTTTACCCATATGGCGATACGCTAACCCATGCATTAGGCTACGTTGCCAAACTAAACCGCAAAGAACTTAATAAGTTAGAACAAGAAGACCAAGCCACAAATTACCGCGCTACGCACGATATTGGTAAACTTGGCATAGAAAAATATTACGAGCAGCTTTTGCATGGCCAAGTCGGCTCTCAACGCGTTGAAGTAAATAACCGCGGCCGTGTTATTCGCACATTAAGTATGACCCCCCCACAGCCAGGCAGTGATTTAGTACTTACCTTAGATATAGGTTTACAGCAAATAGCTCAGCATGCACTTAAAGATATGCGCGGCGCGGTTGTAGTAATGGATGCCAAAGATGGCGGCGTATTAGCACTTTATTCAAACCCAAGTTATGACCCTAATTTATTTGTCCATGGTATTAGCAGTAAAGATTATAAAGCACTGCTAAACCCCGACCGCCCTCTAATTAACCGTGCCACTCAAGGGCGCTATGCGCCGGCTTCCACAGTAAAACCGCATATGGCCATACTGGCACTTGAAGAAAACATTGTCAGTGAAAGCACCTCGGTGTGGGATCCTGGATTTTTTCAAATACCGAATGTTGAACATAAATGGCGCGATTGGAAACGTTGGGGCCACGGCCACGTAGATGTTTACAAAGCGATTGAAGAGTCGTGCGATACTTACTTTTACGATGCGGCATATCGCTTAGGCATAACAAAAATTAGTAATTTTATGGCCCGCTTTGGCTTTGGTGACTTATCGGGAATAGACATACACGAAGAAACCACAGCCATACTGCCCTCAAAAGAGTGGAAAGAAGGCCGCTTTAAAGAGTCGTGGTGGCGTGGCGATACTATTTCAGTGGGGATTGGCCAAGGGTATTGGACTGCCACCCCTATTCAAATTGCTAACGCGACTAACATATTGGTTAATAAAGGCATAAACCACCCGCCGCATTTAGCACAAGTGGCTAAAAAAGAAGACCAAGTGACGCAAATTAATAACGAAGAAAAACCGCCGGTGGTACTTAATAACCCTGATAACTGGCGTATCGCGCTCGATGCCATGCACAATACCGTAAAAAAAGTAACAGGAACGGCACACCGTGCATTTAAAGGCGCTAATTATGATCCTGCGGGTAAAACAGGCACAGCGCAAGTAGTGAGTATTGCCCAAGGTGAGCGTTACGATGCAAAATCACTAAAGGAGCGCCAACGCGATAACGCGATTTATATTGGATTTGCTCCGTATGACGACCCTAAAATTGTGGTTTCAATTGTGGTAGAAAACACCGGTGGCGGCAGCTCTGTGGGGGCACCTATTGCACGTGAGCTAATGGATTACTATTTTGCAGCAAACCCAATAGAAGTTGCTAGGAATACAGCGCAATGACCGTATTAAACACCCAGCGCTCGATATGGATGCGCATGCATTTAGACTTACCGTTACTAATTGCCTTATTACTTATGATGGCAGGCAGTATCACCATAGTATATAGCGCAAGCGGCCAAGACTCGGCCATGATGATCCGCCATATCACCCGTATGGGCGGCGCTATTATAGGCATGATAGTGCTTGCACAGTTCTCCCCCGCGACTCTTAAACGCTTAGTGATCCCCCTTTACTGTGTTGGGTTACTCATGTTGGTGGGCGTATTGCTCTTTGGCGTGAGCTCAAAGGGCGCTCAGCGCTGGTTAAATTTAGGCATTACTCGCTTTCAGCCCTCAGAACTGATGAAGCTGGCGGTCCCTATGATGGTGGCTTGGTATATTGGCCGTAACCAACTTCCGCCACGTCCATTACACCTAATTATTGGCTTTGTCATCGTGATGCTGCCTACCTTATTAATTAAAGAACAGCCCGACTTAGGCACCTCAATTTTGATTGCCAGCTCAGGAATATTTGTGTTGTTTTTATCGGGTTTAAGCTGGCGTTTAATTGGCTTTTTAAGCTCGATTGTCGCACTGGCAGCATGGCCATTTTGGCACTACGGTATGCACGACTACCAAAAGCAGCGCGTATTAACGTTTTTAGACCCAGAGAGCGATCCGCTTGGCTCGGGGTATCATATTATTCAATCCAAAATAGCCATCGGCTCAGGTGGAATAGAAGGTAAAGGCTGGTTGCAAGGCACGCAATCACAACTCGAATTTTTACCAGAGCGCCATACCGACTTTATATTTTCGGTATTAAGTGAAGAGTTTGGCTTATTTGGTGTATGTGTTTTATTAAGCCTGTACTTATTTATTATCGGCCGTGGTTTATACATTGCGGTAAACGCGCAAGATGCGTTTGGTAAATTATTGGCCGGCGCCCTTACCCTCACCTTTTTTGTTTATATTTTTGTAAATATAGGTATGGTATCGGGCTTGTTGCCTGTTGTAGGTGTACCTTTACCCCTTATTAGTTATGGCGGCACCTCTATGGTGACGTTAATGGCCGGATTTGGCATTATTATGTCAATTGCGACAGATAAAAGGATGCTTTTAAAATAATGAATAAGCCTACCCAGCTGTTATTTATTTCAGCCTTAATATTTATGTTAAGCGCATGTAGTAGCGGCTCTAATAGTCGTTATCATATGGAGCACGATGCCGCACCTTTACGCGCGCCAACCGCACTTGAGATGCAAGATGCCGTTGTGGTGGATGTTAAAAAAAGTGCCAGTGCAAGTCGCCCCTACGAGGTATTAGGCAAACGTTATACGCCAATGCTTGATGAAAAAGGGTATACAGAAGAAGGGATCGCTTCGTGGTACGGCCGTAAGTTTCATGGCTACCATACCTCAAACGGTGAAATTTACGATATGTTTGCCATGAGCGCGGCCCATAAAACCTTACCCCTGCCAAGCTTTGTACGCGTTACTAATACTGCCAACAATAAATCGGTAATTGTACGTGTAAACGACCGTGGGCCGTTTCATGATGACAGAATAATAGATCTTTCGTATGCTGCTGCTTATAAATTAGGCTATTACACTCACGGTACAGCCAAGGTTAAGCTAGAGGCGATTACGCTCGACAGCATTCCTGCACGTAAAACATATATACAGGTAGCTGCGGGTAGTACGCTTAGCAATATTGAAGCATTAGCTTCTACATTACGCCTGCAGTATCAAGTACCTACTAATATAGTAAAAGCAGACAACATATATCGTTTGCATTTGGGCCCGATTAAAGATGCCCAGCATGCACAAGACGTATTAAAAAAATTAAAACAAAACCAATTTCAAAACGCGTTCTTGCTTTACACTCAGTAAGACAAATACCTAAACCACGCCAAAATGTAGGATATAGCGTTGTATTGGGGCTTAAAATCTAGGTGTTATTTTTTAAATGGCAATCCCTTTTAAAAAATAACAACACAGAAAATCAGCCTCAGTGAAACGCCCTGAAGCGTGGTTTAAAAACGATTTATACTGCGTTATTGATTTGAACAATAGAGTGACTATTATTGACAATCAATACCTTGTCTAAGTTGTTTTTAATTCCAACGACGCTCGCATCTCGGGGTAGTTTGGGTATAAGATGGACTAACGCGAATTTTTAACTTTAACCATTAATGAGTATGATGAAATCAATTAAACATAAAATCCTCAAAGGTGTATGCGGCTTAGTTTGCACAGCCGCCGTATTTTCAGCCAGCGCCCAAATTATTCCGGCTCCACCTCAAATTAATGCAAAAGGTTATTTTTTAGTAGACTTTACAACAGGTAAAGTTATTGCTGAAGGTGAAGCTGATACAAAGCTAGCCCCTGCAAGCTTAACTAAAATGATGACCAGTTATGTAATTGGTACAGAAATTAACGCCGGTAACATTGCACCAACCGATATGGTTACAGTGAGCGAAAAAGCCTGGGCAAAAAACTTCCCTGAATCGTCAAAAATGTTTATTGAAGTAGGCAAGCAAATAAGTGTTGATGAGCTTAACCATGGTATTATTATTCAATCAGGTAATGATGCATGTGTAGCCATGGCTGAGCACATTGCAGGTAGCGAAAGCGCATTTGCTGATTTAATGAATGCCCATGCCGCTAAATTAGGCATGAGCAACAGCCATTTTATTAATAGCCACGGTTTAGATACAGACGAGCATTACACTACCCCACGTGATATGGCGACGCTAGGTGCTGCACTTATTCGTGATGTACCTGATGAGTACGCACTTTATAAGCAAAAATCGTTTACTTACAACGGCATTAAACAATATAACCGTAACTCTTTGTTATGGGATGAAAGCCTAGATGTTGATGGCATTAAAACGGGTCACACATCAGAAGCAGGTTACAGCTTAGTAACGTCTGCGACTAAAAACGACATGCGTTTAATTGCGGTTGTTATGGGCACATCAAGCGAGCGCGCACGTAAAGTAGAAAGCAAAAAACTACTTAACTACGGATTTCGCTTTTTTGAAACAATTACACCTTACAAAGCAGGCGACAGCTTTGCAGAACAACGTATTTGGATGGGTAATAAAGAAAATGTATCGTTAGGTATTTTAGAAGATACCCCAATTACCATTCCACGTGGTCAACATAAAAACCTTAAAGCTAACTTTGAGCTAGACAACACACTTGAAGCACCATTAGCGAAAGGCACTAAAGTAGGTACGTTATTCTTACAACTAGAGGGCGAAGACATTGCACAATACCCACTAGTAACACTTGAAGAAGTGGAAGAAGGCAGCTTCTTTAGCAAAATTTACGACTACTTACGTTTACAAATTATGTAAACGTAAAAATAACCCGACAGTCGTTGGGTTGTTAAACGAAGCGCCTCTGTTATGAGGCGTTTTTTTTTGCTTGAAAAATGCTAGAATGCGCCCCATATAAGCAGGATCACCCTAAACCTGCCAGTCACGCTTAGCGTTATACCAATTCGGTTAATTAAGTAATCTATTTTGAGGCTGGAAAAACGTGTTGATAACTTGGCTAATAAATCGCTATTTAGTTGTTCTAAATGAGCATTTTTAACGCAGGTAGCAACACGTTTAGCCCCGCAAAATGATTAAGTCTTATTGCGGATTGATATTATCTCACGTAGCCAACATTTTTTGTTTGAGGAGTCACCGTCGTGGTTCAACCTGTTAAAAATACTAAATTTGATGAGTACCTTGAGTACCCATGTCCGTTCACATTTAAAGTTATGGGTTTAGCAAACGTTAACCTTACGGAACAAATTTTAGCTAAATTACAACCTATTGCACCTGGTGACTACGCACCAAAAGTAAAGCCAAGCAGTAAAGGCAATTATGAGTCGGTAACGTTTGTTGCCACAGTGACAAGCGGTAAACACATAGAAGAAATTTACAACGTGATCAGCAACATTGATGACGTACGCCATATGCTTTAAGCCATAGTTGAGACTTGTTGTGAACGAAAACACTTTAATCGTACGCCAACTAGGCCGTCAGCGTTACATGCCAATTTGGCAAAAAATGCAAGCCTATACCGACACCCGTGACGACAGCTCGCCAGATGAAATTTGGCTTGTAGAGCACGAGAGTGTATTTACACAAGGCCAAGCTGGTAAAGATGAGCATTTACTCGCCCCTGGTGACATAGAAGTCATTAAGGTAGACCGTGGCGGGCAAGTTACTTACCATGGCCCCGGCCAACAAATGATGTATGTATTATTTAACTTGCGCCGCTTAAAAATCGGTGTGCGCGAGCTTGTTACATGGCTTGAAGAGTGCATTATTGATACCCTTAATGAGTATGATATAAAAGCCTACGCAAAAGCCGATGCACCCGGTGTGTACGTAAACGACAGTAAAATTGCATCATTAGGATTACGTGTTCGTCGTGGTTGCTCGTTTCATGGATTAGCATTAAATGTTAACATGGACTTAAGCCCGTTTTTACGCATCAACCCGTGTGGTTATGCCGGCATGAACATGGTGCAAACGAAAGAATTAAACGGCCCTCAAAACTTAGCACAAGCAGGTGAAGGGCTGGTAAAACACATGATAAAGAAGCTTAATGCAACACAGGTTAAGCATACTGAAGGGTTTGAAAACGAATGAATAAACCAGTCAAAATGGAACCAGGTGTAAAACTACGCGACGCAGAAAAAATGGCGTTGATCCCCGTTAAAGTTTTACCTACAGAAAAAACTGAAATGTTGCGCAAGCCAGAGTGGCTTAAAATTCGCTTACCAAAATCTACCGAGCGTATCGACGGTATAAAACAAGCTATGCGCAAGCACGGCTTACACTCAGTATGTGAAGAGGCCTCGTGCCCTAACCTTTCTGAGTGTTTTAACCACGGTACTGCTACCTTTATGATTTTAGGTGCTATTTGTACTCGTCGTTGCCCATTTTGTGATGTTGCCCATGGTCGCCCACTAAAACCTGATGCAG
The DNA here is from genome assembly GCF_002331165.1 of Pseudoalteromonas sp. UBA2102. NCBI lineage: Bacteria > Pseudomonadati > Pseudomonadota > Gammaproteobacteria > Alteromonadales > Pseudoalteromonadaceae > Pseudoalteromonas > Pseudoalteromonas sp. UBA2102. The sequence continues at coordinate 1,172 of NZ_DCYU01000018.1, read as the reverse complement.
CCGAGCCTGAAAAACTTGCACTGACAATTAAAGACATGAAGCTTAGCTACGTGGTTATTACCTCGGTTGACCGTGATGATTTACGTGATGGCGGCGCACAGCATTTTGCCGATTGTATTCGCGAAATCCGTAAGCACAATCCAACCATTACTATTGAGATTTTAGTGCCAGATTTTCGTGGCCGTATGGACCGCGCACTGGAGATTTTAATTGAAACGCCACCTGATGTGTTTAATCACAACCTAGAAACTGCCCCGCGTTTGTACAAGCTTGCGCGCCCGGGTGCCGATTATAAATGGTCGTTAGAATTACTTCGTCGCTTTAAAGAAGCGCACCCAGAGGTAAAAACTAAGTCAGGCTTAATGGTTGGCCTAGGTGAAGAAATTAGTGAAATAGAAGAAGTATTACGTGACCTACGTGCGCATAACGTTGACATGCTTACCGTTGGCCAATACTTACAGCCTTCTAAGCATCACTTGCCAGTTAAACGTTACGTGCCACCAGCGGAATTTGACGCACTAAAAGAATACGCTGATGAAATTGGCTTTACGCATGCTGCCTCTGGCCCATTTGTTCGTTCAAGCTATCACGCTGACCAACAAGCTGCAGGTAAAGAAGTTGTGAATTTCAATCCTTCTAGCAACTAAACAATGATACTTTGTACTACAACGATATTTTGTACTGCAAGGAAGAGTAAAGATGTCACACGGAATACCTAAAATTAGTGAATTTCCTTGTGACGATCGTTATTGGAGGGTCGATTGGTTTGGCGCTATTGAACGCAACCCAAACGTGCCCTCTGAGCCTTTCTTACAAATCGTAATAAGCCCTCTCATTCAAAATGAAAGCATACACTCCACAGCCAAACACCTAGCCTCCACTCATGTTACAAATTATGATGAGCAGACAGTTATAAGAATTGGTGTTGGACAGCTTCCATTTATATCTATAGGTTCAATTTGGTTAAATGGTCAATGCCAAGCTGCAAAGGCAGGTCAAACGAAGCTTTTACATATTCATATCAACGAACATACAACTAAGTACATCTCTGGTAATCACAAAATCAAAGAGAAAAACCTCGTACCCTACGAAGCCTATCGTATGGGAAAAGGTTTTATGGCTAACCTTATGGCCATCGAACATGATAATGTAGTGGTCAACTAATTTTGGCC
>NZ_DCYU01000039.1:0-16218 GCF_002331165.1 Pseudoalteromonas sp. UBA2102 | reverse complement strand
TGTAGCGATTATTGGCGCAAGCGGCTATAGCGGCGCAGAATTAGCAAGCTTAGTTGCTAAGCACCCTAATTTAACGTTATCGGGCTGTTATGTCTCTGAAGGAAGTTTAGATAAACATAAATTATTAAGTGATTTATACCCAGAGCATAGAAACCTTCTTGATATTCCTCTACTACCACTGAGCGAATCAGCGTTTGATGACATAAATTCGAGTGCCGATTACATCTGCTTATGTACTGATCACAAAGTAAGTGTTGATTTAGCCCCGCAGTTTTTAGCTATGGGTAAAAAAGTATTTGACCTATCAGGTGGTTACCGCCTTGCCAGCAACGACGACTATGTTACTTACTATGGTTTTGAGCACCAACATCCTGAGTTGTTAAACGAAGCAGCCTACGGGTTAGCCGAGTGGAATAGCAGTGCAATTGCCAATGCAAATCTTGTGGCAGTAGCCGGCTGTTACCCAACCGCTGCGCTTAATGCGTTAAAGCCGTTGCAACAGGCAGGCTTGTTGAGTGATGAAAAAGTGATTATTAATGCTGTTTCAGGTGTTACTGGCGCAGGGCGTAAAGCCAGCGTAGGTACTCACTTTTGTGAAGTATCGCTTGCCCCGTATGGTTTATTTAACCATCGTCATGGGCCTGAAATTGAACAACACCTTGGCCACAAGGTGTTATTTACACCGCACTTAGGTAACTTTCCGCGTGGAATTTTAGAAACTATTTATGTACAGCTGAAGCCAGGCGTTACCAAGGAAAACGTATCTGATGCTTATCAAGTACTTAATAACGAGCCGTTGATTCGTTTGTTAGCTGATAAAGTGCCATCTATTAAAAGCGTGGTAAAACAACCCTATGTTGATATTGGTTGGCAGCAGCAAGGCTCTCAACTGATTGTTATGGCAGCGATAGATAATCTATTAAAAGGCGCTGCGGGCCAAGCCTTGCAATGTATTAACTTATCAATGAATTTAGATCACACCACTGGCTTAAAAGGAGCCTTTTAATGAGCACTAAAACGTGGGTAATTAAATTAGGTGGTGCTGTACTTAATACTGAAAACGCGGCAAAAGCTTTGTTTAATGTATTAAACGCTGATCAAAATAATCAGTTTGTTATTGTTCATGGTGGTGGCTCGTTAGTTGACACTTGGCTAAAACAAGCAGGCTTTGCTAGTGCAAAGCACCAAGGACTGCGTATTAGCCCAAGTGAACAAATGCCTTACATAGTGGGGGCGCTGGCTGGCTGTGCAAATAAGCAGCTGGTAAGCCAAGCTATTAATGCAGGCCATAAACCTGTTGGCCTTTGTTTGTATGAAGCCGGAGTTATGGCGTCTCAAAAGCTAAAAGCGCTTGGGCAAGTAGGTAAGTGCGAAAGTAATGATGATTCAATTGTTAACGATTTACTTAAGCTTGGTCGGTTACCTATCGTCAGCTCTATTGGGTTTGATGAGCAAGGTAACTGGTACAACGTTAATGCTGATGAAGCTGCCGCAGCGATTGCTAGCAACTTAAATGCAGAACTTATTTTTATGACAGATGTAGAAGCGGTACTTGATGCAAACAAGCAGCCGTTACATCAACTTGACACAAAACACATTGATACTTTAATTGATGAAGGGGTAATTTTGGGCGGAATGGAGGTCAAAGTTAAGACCAGCCTGCACGCTGCCCAACATTTACGACGCGGTGTGTATATTTCCAGCTGGCAAAAGCCAGACAATTTAACTGCTTTGCTACAGGGCGAGCATGTCGGAACAAAAATTACACCATAGGGTTATCATGTTAGAGAATTTTTTAACGGGTCTAGAATTAGACCAACAAGGCGCACTAAATTTACTAAAACTAGCGCGTGATTTAAAAGCAAAGCCAGAAAAGTACAGCCAAGTATTAGCGGGTAAGTCAATTGTTACCTTATTTGAAAAGCAAAGTTTACGTACGCGTTTATCGTTTGATATTGGTATTAACCGTTTAGGCGGCCACGCTGTGTATTTAGATCAGCAAAACGGCGCTATGGGTGCACGTGAATCTGTAAAAGACTTTGCACTTAATATTTCTACGTGGGCTGATGGAATTGTAGCGCGCGTAAACCAGCACAGCACGTTAACCACCTTAGGTGAATACTCTAGTGTACCTGTCGTTAATAGCTTGTGTGATTTATATCACCCGTGCCAGGCATTGGCTGATTTTTTAACGCTGCAAGAAGTACACGGCGATGTGAGTGAGCTAAAAGTGGCTTACTTAGGTGAAGGTAACAACGTTACTCATTCACTTATGTTATTAGCGGCAACGCTAGGTACTGATTTTGTTGCTGTTACACCAAAAGGCAGCTCGCCTGATTCACAAATTCTTAAAAAGGCAGAGCAAATTGCTGCAATGAACGGCGCATCAGTAATGGTAAGCGACCGTGTAGAAGCCGCTGTAGGCGCTAATGTTGTATATGCAGATACGTGGGTGTCTATGGGCGATGATACGCCTCTTGAGCAAGTTAAAGAAAAATACATGCCTTATCAGCTAAACCAAGCATTGCTAGAACAAACAGGTGCGACTACGGTATTACATTGCCAACCGGCACACCGTGAGTTTGAAATTACCTCTGAGGTAATGGATGGCCCAGCATCAAAAATTATTCAACAAGCAGAAAATCGCATGCATGCGCAAAATGCTCTGCTAGTTACATTACTAAATCCAAATTTTGTTAAGGAACACCTATGAGTTCAATTAAAAAAGTCGTTTTAGCCTATTCAGGTGGTCTTGATACTTCAGCTATCGTGCCATGGTTAAAAGAAAACTACGGTTGTGAAGTAATTGCCTTTGTTGCCGATGTAGGCCAAGGCGCTGAAGAACTTGAAGGCGTTGAAGAAAAAGCCATCGCATCAGGCGCATCTGAGTGTTACGTAGTTGACTTAAAAGATGAAATGGTAAGTGAGTACATTTACCCAACGCTCAAAACGGGTTCTATTTACGAAGGTACTTATTTATTAGGTACGTCTATGGCGCGTCCTATTATTGCTAAAGCGCAAGTTGAAATTGCACGTAAAGTAGGTGCCGATGCACTTTCGCATGGTTGTACTGGTAAAGGTAATGACCAAGTACGTTTTGAATCATGTTTTGCAGCGCTTGCACCTGATTTAAAAGTAATTGCACCATGGCGTGAGTGGGATTTATCAAGCCGTGAATCATTATTAGATTACTTGGCTGAGCGTGATATTCCGTGTTCTGCTTCAGCAACAAAAATATACAGCCGTGATGCTAACGCGTGGCATATTTCGCACGAAGGCGGCGAGCTTGAAGATCCATGGTGTGAGCCTAGTGACCAAGTTTGGACCTGGACTAATTCACCAGAGCAAGCACCCGATAAAGCTGAGCATGTAACGCTTACGGTTATTGAGGGGGAAGTGGTTGCCGTAAATGGCGAGCAGCTTAAACCTTATGACTGTTTAGTTAAATTAAACGACATTGCTGCGCCACATGGTGTTGGCCGTGTAGATATTGTAGAAAACCGTTTAGTAGGCATGAAATCGCGCGGCTGTTACGAAACACCAGGCGGTACCGTTATTATGGCGGCACTGCAAGCCATTGACGAGCTAGTGCTTGATAAATCAAGCCGTAAGTGGAAAGAAGTACTGGGCGGTGAATTTTCGCATTTAGTCTATGACGGTCGTTGGTTTACACCACTAAAAGACTCTATTTTAGCCGGTGCAGAAGCACTTTCTACACTTGCTACAGGTGAAGTTGTACTTAAGCTTTACAAAGGCCAAGTGACAGCCGTTCAGAAAAAATCACCTAATAGCTTATACAGCGAAGACTTTGCTACATTTGGTGAAGACGACGTATATGACCAGTCACACGCTGAAGGCTTTATTCGTTTATTCTCGCTTTCGAGCAGAATTTCAGCAATGGCTAAAAAGTAAATTATTTATAGCCCCTTGTATAAGGGGCATTACAGGGTTTGGAGAGATTTCATGGCATTATGGGGCGGACGTTTTTCTACGGGTCCAGATGAGGCGTTTAAACAATTTAACGACTCACTTCCGTTCGATTATCAGTTAGCAGAGCAAGATATTATTGGCTCTGTGGCATGGGCAGGTGCGCTTGAGCAAGTAAATGTACTCACAAGCGATGAGCACACTAAATTGGTTGCAGCACTAAATGAACTGCTTGAAGAAGTAAAAGCAGATCCACAAGCAGTGGCTACCTCAGGTGCAGAAGACATTCACTCGCACGTAGAAGCTGCACTAATCGAAAAAGTAGGTGATTTAGCTAAAAAGCTACACACAGGCCGAAGCCGTAATGACCAAGTAGCCACTGACTTTAGATTATGGTGCCGCGATACTGCCGATCATTTGCTCGGTGCAATTGCTGCACTAAAAGCTGAGTTTGTGGCGTTAGCTGAGCGCGAGTTGGGGACTATATTGCCAGGCTATACGCATTTACAACGTGCTCAACCTGTATTGTTTAGCCATTGGTGTATGGCTTATGTAGAAATGCTAGAGCGTGATGAAAGCCGCTTGCAAGATGCCAAAGCGCGTTTTAATTTTTGCCCTCTAGGGAGTGGCGCACTAGCAGGTACTGCCTACCCAATTGATCGCCAAGCTTTGGCGCAAGGCCTAGGCTTTACTGGCGCAACTAAAAACAGCCTTGATGGCGTATCTGACCGTGATTTTGTAGTAGAGCTTTTAAGCTGTGCTTCTATTTCTATGATTCACTTATCGCGTATGGCTGAAGATTTAATATTTTATAATTCTGGTGAAGCCGGGTTTATAGAGCTTGCTGATAATGTTACCTCTGGCTCATCGTTAATGCCGCAGAAAAAGAACCCTGATGCACTAGAGCTTATTCGTGGTAAAACTGGCCGTGTATTTGGGGCGTTTAGTGCCATGATGATGACCTTAAAAGCACTCCCTCTTGCGTACAATAAAGATATGCAAGAAGACAAAGAAGGTCTTTTTGACGCTATGCCAACTTGGCTTGCCTGTATTCACATGGCGCAAGCGTGTATCAAAGGCGTAAAAGTAAACGGCGATAAAACGCTTGCAGCGGCAAAAGGCGGCCATGCTAATGCAACAGAGCTTGCAGACTACTTAGTAGCTAAAGGTGTGCCATTTAGAGAAGGCCACCACATTGTGGGTGTACTTGTGCAGCTTGCTATAAGCGAAGGTAAAACTCTTGAAGAGCTTTCGCTTGAGCAGTACAAATCGGTTAATGACGTGTTTGAAGATGACGTTTACCCAGTACTTGAAATAGATGCCTGTATTAAAGCTCGTCAAGCGCTTGGCGGTACATCTATTAAACAAGTGACCAAAGCGGTTAAAGAAGCCAAAAAAAAACAGCAAATAACGGTTCGTGATGCAAATTTAGATGATGTTGAAGATATTGCTAGGCTGATACAGCACTGGGCTACGGTAGGTGAAAACTTGCCGCGTGCTAAAAGCGACATGGTGCATTCAATTAACGAATTTGCAGTAACAGAAATAGACGGCAAAGTGTCGGGATGTGCATCGTTATACATTTATGACACGGGGCTTGCTGAAATACGCTCTTTAGGCATAGATCCACAAAGCGCGGTAACTGGGCAGGGTAGGCAGCTTGTAGAGCACTTATTAGCAAAAGCCAAAAAATTGGCGCTTAATCGCGTTATTGTATTAACCCGTGTGCCAGACTTTTTTGAACAGCAACGTTTTACTTTTTGTAGTAAAGAATCGTTACCAGAGAAGGTAATGAAAGATTGCGAACTTTGCCTTCGTAAAGAAAACTGTGACGAAGTAGCAATGGAATATATTTTAAAGCCAAGTACACGTGCGGAGATCCCGTGTAAATACGTGGCTTAAATTCCCTGGATATAAAAAACGTACGGTTACCCCTGTACGTTTTTTTATGTGTATAATAAGCTGGTCAGATGAGTTTGGGGTGCGAGTTTTCACTTTAGTTGCAAGGGTTAACTTAAGGCTTAGTGTGAATAAAATACCTTGTTAGCATATATTATGGGTATGTCAAAAAATCTTGGCACGCTGGTTGCTTTGTATAAGTCAGATAGCAAAATAGCTATCACTGCTTAAAACAGGTAATGCAATTACCTACATGATGGTGTGATTAAAAGTTGCGCCAAATAATATTAAAACTTATACAAGGATCAATCACATGCAAGTTTCAGCTAATAGCCAATTACAAATGCAAGCATACAATAAAACACAACAATTACAGCCTGCAGCGGAACAAATTGCTAGCCCTAAAACCCTACAATCTGATACAGTAAGTTTCTCTCACGAGGCGATGAGTGCTGCGAGTGCAGATATCCAACGTAATGGTGCTGCAATACTGTCAGGTGGTTCAGGTACTCGCCCTAAGTAATTACAAGGTCTTGAATGTTTTTAGCTGAGTTTTTTGGTCTGTTTTCGTTGTCAGCCTTTTCAATGTGGGCTTTTTTGATGGCGTTCTTCTTCAATATCTTTATATATACCTTAGATATTAAAAGGAATACTACACTACTGCTCAGCTCTTTCATTATGATGGTTTCGTATACTGCTTCGGATTATATTTTTACTTGGTTCTCATATTACGACACTACTTATTTCGATTGGGCTGTATACGATCTATCTACGATCTTATGCTTAATCATCGCTTCATTAATTATTAAAAAGACTACACCTTCTTTTTTATACTTACTCTTAGGTCTATCTATAAATTCTATATTTTTCTTTTTGATGTATTTAGATGTTTATATTAATAAAAATCTAGAACCTTGGTGGTTTTGGAGTCTTTATCAGTTTGCAGTAAATATTATAGATATGCTAATGGTTATAGCTCTTATTGTTGATAGGGACTTTTTAGGTCTACACGGTATAAAAAGAAAATTAACTCGATTGTTTAAATCGAGAAAAACACAGCCCACGACCTAGCTTAAATGTACTTATCTGAAGCCCTAATGGATTATGTAGCGGCTTTCTCCCAGTGGGGCTTTTTAATGGCCTTCCTTTTTTGTTTGGTCTCCAGCATAAACAAAGAAAATAAATCTCCTGTGTATTTATCTGCACTTATGCTTTGCTCATATATTTTTAGCAGCTATATAAAACTACTAGAAATATTATACCTTAATTGGGCCTTCTACGATTTTATTACAATTGTGGCACTGTTAATTTTACAGTACTTTAATGCCTTTAAACGAAATAAAGCTTTTCTGTTCCTTGTACTAGCATTAACAACCAATGCTTTGCTAACGTTGGTTCTGTATTATGATATATACGTTTTGTATAACTATGAGCCATGGTGGTACTGGAGTGCCTACTCCATCGGTGTGAACCTTATCGATGTATTAATGATGCTTTCATTAGTGGTTAACCACCGAATGGTAAACCCCTCTCAATCCGTTATATTAAATAGAGGGGAAAATGACAGTAAGTTATAATTATGCAATTTATCTTGGAGCAATTGTACAATGGGGTTTTTTGTTTGCATTTTTGCATGCATTAGCAAACTCGATTAACAAGCCAGATAAAGAGCTTGTATATATCTCACTTGTTATGTGCATTTGCTATTCGGGAAGTTTGTTCACTGATTATGGGCAAACTACTTATTTAGATTTTATTTTATTAGATGCATGTACATTACTTGCTCTACTCTTTTTAAAGCGCTTCAAATTTAAATCATACCCGGTAGCGTATTATTATGTCACTGCAGGATTATGCATTAATATTATTTTTAGTTTTTTAATGCACCTAGATATGACTTTTTCAAAATATTATGAATATTGGTGGTTTTGGTCAGTATTTACGGTTGTGGTAGGAAGTGTAAATATTTGCATGATCACAGTGTGCTTTATTAACCGAGATTTTTTAGGTCTTGTTAAGTTTAAAAGTTGGTTTTTTAATAGAACTTTGTAATTAATAATAATTGTTAAAAAGTTTAGTGTTAAGTCAGGTTGTTTAGTAAATGGTTGTTTTAATGAATTTCGAGATCTTTATTCTCCGAGCTTGCTTTTAAGATGGGGTTTATTTCTTTTATCTCAGATATAAGCTTTGCACATACATTAAGTATTATTATGCAATGGGGATTTCTCATGGCATTTCTATACTCTTTAGTTTCATCTATTAACTCACGCTTTAAAGCATTAGTTATTCTTTCGCTTATAATGGCTGTTTCATATTTTCCAGGAATGTTCTTCAACTTTCAAACAGTTACTTATTTTGATATTGCTTTATTAGATGCTATAACCCTAGTTGTATTGGCACTTGTGCAGAACTTATATATTAAAGAAAAAACAATTGCCTTTAACTACCTTATGTTTGGGCTGAGTATAAATATGTGTTTAGCTCTGGGTATGTACTTAGACCGTCATATTTTACAGAATTACACCCACTGGTGGTTTTATGATTTTTATGTAACGGTAGTATTGGTATTAGATTTTAGCATGATTTTAGTGCTGTTTATCAATAGAGATTTTTTAAAAATTATTTATTTAAAAAACCTTATTTACTCGTTCTTTGCTAAGAAACCGCAATAGTGAATAATGTTCTAATCTCTCCTGAAGTGTCAGTTTATATCGGTGCGTTAGTGCAGTGGGGGTTTTTAATGGCCTTTTTATATTCACTAACAACTAGCATTAACAATCCAACAAAACAGGCTGTATGGCTATCTTTAGTTATGGTAGTTTCTTACTGCTTAAGTACAGTTATAGATATTTACAACATTAGTTACATAGAACTGTTTTGCTATGATGTAGGCACTTTATTTTTTATTTTATTTCTGCGGTATTTCCTACCTGAAAAGCGCATATCTACTTACTTATTATTTGGCTTGAGCATCAATTCGTTATTATTTTTAGCTATGCACATAGATGTGTTTGTACGTGGTAATTACGAACCGTGGTGGTTTTGGTCTGTTTATACAGTTGTTATTAATATGATGGATATCATCATGGTTGGTATTTTTTTCGTAAAAAAGGATTTTTTAAGGTTAGTGCATGCTACTGATAAGTTGGTTAGCGGTGTTATGAGATTGAAGCAAAATGGCTGATATTCTTTGGGATTTAGTGTCAATTAGAGACTATGTGGGTATTTTTATTACTTGGCTGTTCGTTTTTGCATTTTTATATAACTTATCTGCAAGTATAAATACTTCTCAAAAAGCGAATGTGTACTTATCTTTGATTATGATGATCTCTTATAGCTCTAGCACTCTCTTCGATACAGTTACTGTATCGCACTTATATTATTTTTATTTTGACATTGTTACTTTAGGAGTCATTTTTTCCTATAAACGCATTAGTAATGAAGCTATGCCTGTATCTTTATATTATGTCATTGCAGGCTTAAGTATTAATGCGTGTTTGTTTTTAGCGATGCATTACGATATCGAAGTGCGTGGCACATTGTATTATTGGTGGTTTTGGAATGTTTATGTGTTTGGCATGTATTTTACTGATTTATTAATGCCGTTGGTTTTAGTTGTTAATAAAGATATTTTAGGTTTAGTAAAGCTAAGTAATTATTTAACTACAAAGTTGAAGCGTTTCCGATATGCATAACCTGTTATGGGCGATGGCTGATCTTTATGATTACATAACCATTTTAATTACATGGCTGTTTGTTTTTGCATTTTTATATTGCTTATCTACAAGCATAAATAAGTCAGATAAAAGTTTAGCCCAAATATCATTTATTATGATGGCTTCATATACATCAAGTATGGTTATGGACCCGCAAACAGCCACACCTCACTTAAACTTGTTCTTATTTGATGCAGTTACGATAATCGCTTTGATGATATGGATGATTTTTTTATCGAAAGCTAAACCGATCGCCTTTTATTATTTAATCGTGGGGCTAAGTTTTAATGCGTTTGTATTTTACGGTATGCATTACGATAGTATCGTTGTTGGGAATATAGAGTATTGGTGGTTTTGGGGGCTTTATGGTATTGGGCAGCTTACAAGTGACTTAGTAATGGCATTGGTTTTATTTGTAAATAAAGATATTTTAGGGTTAATAAAAGTCAAAAAATATCTCGTTAAAAAAATGGGTGCTTATTAATGCTCCAACATGTATTTATGGCATTGAGCACAGTAAATGACTACCTAAGTATTTTTATTACATGGGCTTTTGTAGTTCCATTTCTTTATAATTTTGCTTGTACAATAAACTGCCGCAATAAGCATATTATGTACATTTCTTTCGTGATGATGCTCTCTTATACGCTCAGCCTATTTATGTTCAAAGCATCATTTATCCTTACAGGCTCAATATATTTAGATTTAGTAATTGCAGATTTACTTACCATTTTCACGCTTGCTTGCCTCTCCTATAATTATAAACATGCTAACGCCACAGCCTATTATTATCTTCTTTGTGGTTTAACGTTTAATGCAACATTACACATGGCTATGCATTACGATTATGTGGTGTTGGTTAGTTATGACTATTGGTGGTTATGGGGGGTCTATGGGGTTGGCCAGTTTTCGAGTGACTTAATAATGGCAATAGTATTAATTATAAACAAAGATATTTTAGGCTTGGTAAAGCTTAAACGTGCTTTATTTAACCGCAATGAATTACAAGCTATGGCTAAAAAGTAGTTAGGTATATTAGCGCACCTAAAGTGCGCTAATTGTGTTTGTTTAGCTTGCGTCGCAGCCTAACCTTTGTTTTAAAGCATCCACTACAAGTGGGCTTACAAATTCGCTCACATCGCCATTATGGCGGGCAACTTCTTTTACCAAGGTTGATGATATAAACGAGTTGCGCTCAGAAGGTGTTAAAAACACGCTTTCTAAATCTGGATTTAGGCGGCGGTTCATATTTGCGAGCTGAAATTCGTAATCAAAATCAGACACCGCTCTAATACCGCGAATAAGCACATCAGCTTTATGATCAAAAGCTAAATCGGCTAGTAAGCCTGAAAAGCCAATCACTTTTACATTACTCAAATGCCCTAAAATAGTGTTGGCTAAATCAACTCGCTCATCAAGACTAAAGCACGGCTTTTTAGAAGGGTTATGAGCAATAGCAACAATAACCGTGCTAAACATTTTAGCTGCGCGCTGAATTAGGTCGGTGTGGCCGTTGGTTAACGGGTCGAAGGTACCAGGATAGATTGCCGTAACGTTCATAGATTTCACTAACTATTATTTTTTAAGTAGTCTATCAGTGTTTGTTCTACAAATCAGCCTAGGAGATCAGGTTGATCTTTTATGTTTGATATTTAATCAGTGAAAGTGCTTTAAATGCGTTACTATTTTTTAAAGTGTAATTACGCTGCTTAGGCTTTACTTTAGTTAACAGCACCACATTAATACAAATGCCTGCGTGGAGCATAATCAGACCTCGTTTTTAAAATAGTAAATTATGATGGTATTTAAACCAGCCTGATTTGTTTATACTGCAAGGCTGATATTTATTGTAATGTAGTTTATAAGTTAATTTGAGTCGTCGCATATGAATACTAAGGATAAAATAATACACACCAGTATTTCGTTATTTAATGAACATGGTGAGCGTGCAATATCAACCAATCATATTGCATCACATTTAGGGATGAGCCCGGGTAATCTTTACTATCATTTTAAAAATAAAGAAGACATTATCCGACATATTTTTGCGCTTTACAGCGAGCATTTACATACTCATTTTAAACCTATTGAAGCAAACGATGATGCGTTTGATCATTTAACTGCTTATTTAGATTCATTATTTGAGCTAATGTGGCGCTATCATTTTTTTTACGACAACTTAGGCGACATCCTCTCAAGGGATGAAAGTTTAAAACAAGCCTACATTGGTTTTCAGTCAACTTTATTAGAGCAGGTTCGCCAAGTTATTTTAGGCCTGCGCGATAACGAAATGATTGCCATAGAAGAGCAAGATGCGCTCGAACTTGCCCATACGCTTAAACTAACCGTTAGTTTTTGGACTCCGTATATTAAAGCGCGTAGGCTCAGTGGTAATTTAGCCGAGCAAGATATTTATCATGGCATTTTAAAAGTATTAGCATTATTTAGGGCTTACAGCACCGAAAAAAGCATACTTAAAATGAATCAGTTACGTGAAAAATACACCCAACTTGCAGAGCAAGCGCCAGCGCTTGCCTAACTGCTGTTAGTTGGTTAGTTCCTAGACGCAAAAATTTTTGCTATAATCGCGCGCCCAATGCCTGGGAGCGCGAATTCCCGCAGTCTAAGAGTGAACTATGCTTAAATTTATCGTCAAACTACATCCTGAAATTGCCATTAAAAGCCGTTCGGTACGTAAACGCTTTACTAAAGTGTTAGAAAATAACATTAAAATTGTATTGCGCCGTGTTGACGAAAAAGTACAAGTAAGAAACAACTGGGATAATATTTCTGTTGTAACTAAGCTTGATGATGCACAAACACGCCTAGACTTTATCGATAGCTTGCAGCGCATTCCTGGTATTGTGCAATTTATTGAAGTGACCGAAACTGACTTCACAACGCTTGACGATATCTATAAAAAAACCATAGACCTAGTAGGGCATACCATCGTTGGTAAAACGTTTTGTGTACGCGCAAAGCGTATTGGTCAACACGACTTTACTTCTACGGACTTAGAGCGTTACGTGGGTGGTGGTTTAAACCAGCACGTTGAAGGCGCTCGCGTTAAGTTAAGCCGCCCAGAAGTAACTATTCGCTTAGAAGTAAAAGACGATAAAGCCTACATAGTTACGCAAACTCACCTAGGTATGGCTGGCTTTCCACTGCCAACACAAGAAGATGTGCTTTCGTTAATGTCAGGCGGCTTTGACTCTGGTGTAGCAAGTTATCAGATGATCCGTAAGGGCGCTCGCACGCACTTTTTATTCTTTAATTTAGGTGGCGCAGCACACGAAATTGGTGTTAAACAAGCCAGCTACTATTTATGGAAAAAATTTAGCTCTACTCATAAAGTTAAATTTATCACGGTTGATTTTGAACCGGTTGTAGCCGAAATTTTAGAGAACGTTGAAAACAGCCAAATGGGTGTTGTGCTAAAACGCATGATGATGCGTGCTGGCAGCCAAGTAGCCGAAAAATTAAATATTCAAGCCTTGGTAACTGGTGAGAGTATAGGTCAGGTTTCTAGCCAAACCTTAGCTAATTTAAGTGTGATTGACCGCGTAACAGAGACCCTGATTTTGCGCCCACTTATTCAGCACGACAAACAAGAAATTATTAATATTGCCCGTAAAATTGGCACGGCAGAAATGGCCGAAACCATGCCTGAGTACTGTGGTGTAATTTCTAAAAAGCCAACAGTTAAAGCTAAACTTGACGTTATTAAAGCCGAAGAAGAAAAGTTCGACTTTGATGTGCTTAATACTGTTGTAGAAAATGCTCGCATTATGGATGTGCGTGATATAGACGTAGAAGCTAAGCAAGAACTTAAAGAAGCTGAGTCGGTAGTTGATTTACCAGCGGGTGCAGTGGTTGTTGATATTCGCTCACCAGAGGAAGAGGATGCAGCGCCGCTTGAGATTGACGGTATAGATGTAGTGCATTTACCGTTTTTCCGCTTAGCGACTAAATTTGGTGATCTGCCAAAAGATAAGGATTACTACCTGTATTGTGAAAGAGGGGTTATGAGCCAGTTACAGGCGCTTATTCTTCATGAAGCAGGCTTTACGGGTGTAAAAGTTTACCGCCCGTAAAGGTTAACCGTAATTTAGAGCGTGGTTTATACCACGCTTTTTTTTGCCTTAATTTTAGCAAGTAGAGCATCGTTTTGCGGGGTGCTGATATTTAATCGCTTACCTTGTTGGCTAATATAGCCACAAATGGCGTCTATTTCGGTTTGTCGGTTATGCGCTACGTCTTGATGCATTGAAGAGTAGTTTTCAGCGGTTAGCATCATTACGTTGTAAGCGTTGTTAAGCGCATCGGCAAGTTTAATATCAAGCTTTAAAGCATGGGCTATTTGGCATGCCTCAGTTAATAAGTTAAAAATAATGCTATTAAAATAAGGGGCACGTAACTGACCATTTTTAATATCATACAGTGCGCTTAATGGGTTAATGGCAATATTTACTAATAGTTTTTCAAACCGTAGCTGCTCAATATTAGTACAGTAGCTTAGCTGCGGCACGTTTTGCAATTGCTCACACATTGCTTGGTGATAACTGTGCGCGCAAGGGTTGCAGGCACCTAATACGCTTTTACCTTCACCGGTGTGCTGTACTATAAAGTCGTTTGTTTTAAAGCCAGCCATGCTGGTGGTTAAAAAGTACAACGCTTGTCGCTTATCGAGTTGCTCATTGAGCGTTTCAACATTACCCATTCCGTTGTGCGATACAACAAGTACACTACTTGGCGATAAAAAGGGTTTAACTTGCGTAAAGGCCGATTGAACCTGAAAAGCCTTTACAGCAAAAATAACAATATCAAACCCGGGCTGTTCATTAATTTGCTTAAGCGTAATAAACCGCGCATTAATTTTTTGCGAAGGCTGTTTTGCTTTGCAATAAAAGCGTGTATTTGCAGTGGCTTTGCGTGTTAACACATGAACAGTGTGAGCTTTAGATAAAAAATGGCTTAGCAATAAACCAATAGCGCCGTCGCCAATAATAAGAATATTAGCCATAAGGGTTCTTTTTTCGAGGAGTAAAAATGGTTCTTAGTAAAAAGTACGTGGCCGCGCCGGCAAAATCAGCAATAAAATCACCTAAAGAGGCCTGCCTGTAGGGAAGCGCATCTTGCATTATTTCTATTGCTGCACCGTAGCCCGCAAGCAAAAGTACTTGCGTGTACAGCGGTAATTTAAAGGCTTTATCCATAATGATGGCAAGTATAAAAAAAATCCCAAAGTGGGCAACTTTATCAACATGTGGAAATAAGTTCGTAACGCCGCCTTTTATTTCTTTGGCAAATAAGAGGGTAAACACCACAATACTAATCAAAAAAACTGCTTGGTAAACACGCCTTGTCACGATAAATCCTAAAACCGCTTAAAAAAGAGGCTGCAGTATATCAAACTAAATTAGTATCGCACCTGAACAACTGGCAGAAAAATGTAAAGATTTATAATTTTAGCGTTATAATCGGCGCATAAATTTAGATTTAATAGTTAGGAGAACCCAATGCCTTCATTTGATATCGTATCAGAAGTAGAAATGAACGAAGCTAAAAATGCAGTAGATAACGCCAACCGTGAGCTAGAAACGCGCTTTGACTTTAGAGGTGTTGACGCATCAATTGAGCTAAACGACAAAACAATTAAACTAAAAGCAGAAGCTGACTCACAAGTTATGCAATTGTTTGATATTTTAGCAGGTAAAATTTCTAAGCGTGGTATGGACGTAGCAAGCTTGGAGCTGCAAGACATCACTCGTGCTGGTAAAAACGTGTTTCGTAATGTTGCACTTAAGCAAGGCATTGAGAAAGACATGGCTAAAAAAGTAGTTAAAGCCATTAAAGACTCAAAAGTAAAAGTACAAGCTGCTATTCAAGGTGAAGAAGTACGTGTAACGGGTAAAAAGCGTGACGATTTACAAGCCGCTATGCAAGTCGTTCGCACTGCAGATTTAGGCCAGCCTTTCCAGTTTAAAAACTTTCGCGATTAATTAGCTAAGTGCCTTTAGTATTTTAAAGTGAAAATTTAAATGTGTGGTTATTAAATATATTAGCCACACATTTTCCCCCGTCTTAATTACAGCCTTTACTTACCCGCAAGCCTAAACCCCTTTTACCTGTGTAAAATTAGTCCACTGTTATTCCATACTCTTTTAACGTTATTTAAATGCATTATTAAACCTGCTTATCACGCAGTTGCGTATATTAGGCTATTCTTAATATCAATATTACTTAATAGCGACTGTTAAAGGCTTTAAATGCTTAAGTTTTTTGTTTTTATACTTATTATTGCGAGCAGTAAGTTTAGCTTTGCCAAGCCAATAAATGTAGATGTGTTGGTAGAGGACGGTTACTTTCCAATTATTATTAATGCCGAAAAAGAGCAAGGGTTAGCGCCTGAGTTTGTAAAAATACTCAATGACTCTCAAAGCGAATATAAATTTACTCTTAACTCTTTGCCTGTAAAAAGGCTCAAAAAGTGGGTCGAATGGGGGGAGTTCGACATGTTGTTTTTAATGGCTATGCAATGGGTGCCTGAGGTAGCAAGAAGTGCCTTACAGGAAACGAGCTTTTATGTTATTGCTAAAAATGAGTTGTATACGCTGGCACAAAACGCCCAAAAGCAAAGCTATTTCGATGACTTACATGCTTTAACAAAAGCGGG
>NZ_DCYU01000031.1:72590-81941 GCF_002331165.1 Pseudoalteromonas sp. UBA2102 | reverse complement strand
CTTGGCGTAAAATCAGCTCTAAAGCCGCCAGCGTGCTGTTTAGTAAAGTCATTAGGTTTAATGCGGCTGCCTTTTTTAGAAGGTGCGGTATTTTTAGTATTAAAGTAGCCCCTGTAACTACCAATATCAGAAATATCACCACCATGGCGAAGGCTTATGTCGGCATTTATTTGATTACCTGTAATTGCTTTAGCGTAAGTGTTGCGTGTATCTAAGCTATTTTTAGTAATGATATTGATCACGCCGTTATTTGCGTTATTACCCCATAACAACCCGCCCTGACCACGAATAACCTCAATACGTTCAATATCGTATAAAGGCACATGCAACGACTCCCAATACACAGCCGCAAATTTGGGGGTGTATAGGCTTTGCCCATCTATCATTACTAATAATTTGCTGGAATACCGTGAAGCAACACCGCGTGCAGAAATAGCCCATTGATTGTTATCAAGTTGTCTTACGGTAAGGCCTGGCACCATTTTTAATGCCTCAGGAATAGAGGTAGCGCCCGAGCTTGTAATTTGCTCTTTGCTTAGCACATAAATAGAAGAGGCGGTGTTAAAGGCCGATTGTGCTCGTTTCATTGCAGAAGTTGCTTGAACATCCATTCCCATTAACGCGTCAAGGTCTAAGTCATCGTCGTTTAATGGTTCTGCAGCAAGTATTGGTGAGGCAATAATTAGTGAGCACAATAGCTTTTTAGGTATTTTCACCTAGGTTTCTCCACAGGGATCAAAAATCAAAAACAGGATATATTTTTGTAAAACATTTGTTACCACAAAATATTAGCATACTTTATATTGCTAAAAGTACACTTTATTAGGCTAACTAGCATAAATTACTAAGTAGTAAGGACGTTTTAAAACTTAACGCTAAATCATTAAAGTTTTGTAGTTTTTAAATAAAATTAACAAATAAAGCCTCAAAATCAAGTAATAAGGCGTGTAAATTAGGCGCTGCTTGTAAATTCGCTTATCTAATTTAGCCCGCTGGCTACACCATTAATTATTAGATGGTTTGTAAAACGCAGCACACCTAAACACACACATTAATAATGTAAATTACTTATAGTTAGCTGGTTCATGCAGGTAAAATAATTTACCCTAAGTGTATTAATCACTTTTATATTATTTGTTTTTATGAGCCTTCTTTTTTCTATTGCGCTAGCAAGCCTTCCTGCTTTACCCGAACCCGTTGCAAACAATGCCGTAGCTAAGGTTACTGTTGAAAACCAACGCTATTTTTTGAGTTTTATGGGGCTTGGTAAAAACAAACAACACACAGATGTACACAATAAGGTATTTTCACTAAAACTGGGCGACAGCGCATGGCAGCAACAAGCGAGTGTGCCTTCAAGTTTGCCATTAAAGGGGCGCTTAGCTAGTACTGCTGTTGGCTTAGGTGAATACGCTTATATTTTTGGTGGCTACACGGTAGATAGCGATCATACTGAAATTTCAAGCCCCGATGTGTACCGTTTCGATATAAAAAACAATACATATAAGCATCTTGCAAGCATGCCAGTACCAGTTGATGACAGCGTAGCGCTAAGCTACAAAGAGCGTTACATATACCTTATTAGCGGCTGGCATAACGATGGCAATGTAAATTTAGTGCAAGTTTACGATACTAAAAACAATACATGGCAGCAGGCGTCGCCTTTTTTAGGTGAGCCAGTATTTGGCCAAGCGGCTGCTATTAGTGGTAATACCATTGTTATTTGCGATGGCGTTAAAACCCAAGCAAATCCAGATTCTCGCCGCTCGTTTGCGGGTGTTGCTCAGTGCTTAAAAGGCACAATAAATGCCAACAATCCGCTAAAAATAGACTGGCGTACTTTGCCTCATCCTACTGGGGAGTCGCATTACCGTATGGCTGCTACTAGCTACAATAACAATATTTACATGCTGGGCGGCTCTAATAACCCCTATAACTACAACGGGATTGGTTACAATAAACAGCCCGCCCCGGCGAGCAACCATGTGTGGCGTTTTAATATAAAGCAAAACACGTGGCAGGTATTACCTAATGTAGCTGTTGGCAGTATGGATCACCGTGGCCTACTTGAGCACAATGGGGCTTTATATCGTATTGGCGGTATGAACAACCAACAACAAGTAATAAACGATGTACTAGGGTACGAGGTAGGACAGTGAATACACTTTATATTACCGGTGCAGGGGTAAGTGCTGCTAGTGGCATACCTACATTTAGAGGCGAAGATGGCTTTTGGACTATAGGCAGTAAAAACTATACGCCTATGGAAATGGCCACGCGTGCTATGTATCAAAACAATCCGCGCGAGTTTTTAGCTTGGTATTACAATCGTTTTGCTGCCTATCGTAACCATGGCCCTAATGAAGTACACCATTGGCTGAGCGATAAAAATTTAATAACCCAAAACATAGATGGCCTTGATGGCAAAGCCGGTAACAAAAATTACATTGCTATACACGGCAGGCTCGATCAAATGACGTTATTTCATGAGCAAGGCGAAGCCGTTAAACCGCTAATGACCCCGTGGGATAGTGTAGATGAAAGCCGCCTGCATGAGTCTCTTTTTGAGCTATTTAATATTCAAAACCAAACACCTGAGCTTAATTATTCGTTTAAGCCTTTTGTGTTGTTGTTCGATGAATTTTATACCGAGCTTTACAGAATAACCGAAGCACAACAGCGTATGCTCAACGCCGATAAAATTGTATTTATGGGCACCTCGTTTAGTGTAAATATCACCCAAATGGCATTAGAAATAGCCCGTAATTACGACATACCTGTAGAAGTGGTAGACCCTAACCCTGTTCACATAATGCACAGCAATGTAACGTACAAAAAAATGAATGCATTAGAATACATCCAATCTAATTAGAAAGTGCTATATTTTGAAGAGATTGCTAATGTTTTCTTAAATATTACAATCTCTTTATATAATATTAACGAGTCAATAATGTTATTATTATCCTTATTATAACAATACTAAAGAGACTTGAATGAGCGACCTAACTGCAATAGCAAACTTGTCCATTTTACTTGTAGAGCCTTCAGAAGTTCAGCAAAAAATAATAATAAAATCGCTTGCAGAAAGTGGTGTTAAACAAGTAGAAACTGCGGCTACTCAAGCGCAGGTTTTATCGTTACTTGAAAGTTACCACCCAGACCTAGTAATAAGCTCGATGTACTTATCAGACGGCACAGCCGACTCATTATTGCAAAAAATAAGACTTAACCCCGCCACTGAACATCAACCTTTTATGCTTATATCGAGCGAGCGTAATAAAAAGTACCTTGAGCAACTACGCCAATCCGGTGTGTTGGCTATTTTACCTAAGCCTTTTAGCGCAAAAGCCATTACTCGCGCACTCAAAGCAACTCTCGATATAATAAGCGAAGAAGAAGTAGAGCTTGATCATTTTGATGTAACGCTACTTCGCGTACTTGTAGTAGACGACAGCCGCTTTGCTCGTAAACACATAATACGCGTGCTTGCTGGCATGGGGATCCCCGAACCGGTAGAAGCCGAAAACGGAAAAGAAGCCATAGCGCACCTTAGTGAGCAATCGTTCGATTTAATCGTTACCGATTACAACATGCCAGAAATGGATGGTCGCGAACTAACCGAAACTGTACGTGGCTCAAATGCTTACTCGCATATTCCTATTTTAATGGTGAGCTCAGAGGCAAACGACACTCACCTAGCTAATATTGCGCAAGCAGGAGTTGATGCCATTTGCGATAAACCGTTTGAACCGGCCACAGTGCGAGAATTACTTTATAAAATAATGTCTTAGTCTTTTAAAAATGGCTAACAACAGCGGTAGTTAAATACATAACTACCGCTGTTTTGGCTTATTGGCTTGGCACGTTATATAACTGAAACGCCACAAAACATAAAATAACCGCAATACAGCTATCAAATACGCGCCATCTAAACGGGGAGCTTAAAACCTTTTTTAATTTTGGCGCAAACAACACTAAGCTACTAAACCAAATAACAGAGGCCACACAAGCGCCAATAGCAAAGTGCATAGGCACGGGTTGTAATGCGCCAATGCTGCCAAGCAGCAATACGGTGTCTAAATAAACATGTGGATTTAGTAAGCTTATAGCAAAGGCCGCAAGGGCCGTTTTCCACCAGCTCACTTTTATTACCTGAGTTACTTTTAACCCCGATGTGCCTTTAATTGCGCTGCGCGCAGAGCCAAATGCTAAGTAAAGTAACATGGCTATACCACCCCAGGTTAACCACGGTAATAACCCCGGCAGCCATAGCTTTAACTCATTAGCGGCAAATACACCTACAATAATTAATGTGGCGTCGCAAAGTATACAAACCGCGGCTAAAACAAAACGGTTAGCGCCCGCCATACATTGGCTTAAAATCCAAATATTTTGCGCCCCAATGGCAATAATTAAACTTAGCCCTAACATCACACCCGACAAAAACGACATACTTCTAATCCACTCAAATAAAACCTGTTATCCAATGCCTTGCAGGGTAGGGGGTATTCTGTTACAAATCCAATGAATATATTTATTGTTATATGCGTAAAACTCATGATTGATTACCAGTTACTCAATGCGCTTAGTGCCGTTATAAGTGAAGGCGGATTTGAAAAGGCCTCAAAAAAATTATTTATTACCCAATCGGCGGTGAGTAGGCGTATTCATCAGCTTGAGGCCAAACTAGGCGAGCCCGTATTAATAAGAACCCAGCCGCCAACGCCCACGGCACTTGGTAAACGTTTACTTAACCATTTACAGCAAGTATTGCAGCTAGAAGTGGCCCTTAATGTAGAGGCACTTAACGAGCACACAGACTTAAACACCCCGCTTAGCGTAAAGCTTGCTGCTAATGCGGATTCGCTTGCAACCTGGCTGCCCGAAGCACTCGCCGTATTAGATACAGAGCTTGCGTGCAAATTACGCTTTGAAGTCATTAGTGAAGATCAATCCATTGCCCATAAAAGAATGAAAGACGGCGAGGTTATGGTATGTATTAGCTCATCCCCCGAGCCCGTCAATGGCGGCCTAGTTAGCCCACTTGGCGCCATACGCTACAAAGCCATTGCAAGCCCCGATTTTATAAAACAACATAAGCTTACTGAGCTTTCGCAATTAGCGCATTTACCGTGCTTGGTATTTAGTGAGTATGACAAGCTACAACACCAGTTTTTAGAAGATATTAATGGCTCAGCCCCACTGTTTACCCATATTTACCCTTCGTCAGAGGGATTTAAACAAGCCATGATAGCAGGCCTAGGTTATGGTCTATTACCTACATTACAGCTAGGAGATTCGCTGATAAAAGGCGAGTTAGTCGATTTATTCCCAGAATATTATATTGATACACCTTTATACTGGCACTATTGGCAAACCGAAAGCCCGCAGCTTAAAACGTTGCGTAAGTTTGCATTACAAGTAGCAGGCAAACGGTTAGAGCCTATTAACCCATAAAGGCTAAGCCTGCGTCTATTATTGCCCTAATCTGTAAATAAGCAGTGCTGTTTTAGCGGTGTTTTTATTAAGTGAGGATAAATCGGCGGTTTCGTTTTTAGTGTGAGCGCCACTGCCCATTAGGCCTAGGCCATCAAGCGCCATATCAACATGGTTTGCAGCAAACGAAATATCAGCAGCACCGGCATTACGTGGGTTTGCAGCCTCCACTTTGTTATAGCCTAAGTCTTGGCTTGCTTGGCTATACAGTGCAAGCAGCTTTTTATTACCCTCAGTGAGCCCCATTGGTGGGTAGCCGTCTTCAAAAGTAAGCTCAGCTTGGCTGCCATTTAAGCTTTTAGCCACTATTTGCCGCATCACTTTTTTAGCGCCTTCTACCTGCTTTGGCGAAAGCGCCCGTAAATCACCCGCTACATGCACGGTTTGCGCAATTACGTTACTTTTACCAAACGCCGTGGCTGACGAGTTAGCGCTGTCGTAATCGGCATTTGTACCGCCTACAATAAGCCCGGGGTTAAAGGTTAAATTAGGTTGTGTAGCTAGTTGCTCTCTAAAGTCATTTAAAATACGCGACGCCTCGTAAATAGCGCCATAGCCAACACTGTCACTAAATATTTGCGATGAATGTGCAGCATTGGCCGTTACATTTAACGTCCAGCCGGTATAGCCACGGCGCGCCGCCATAGCGGTTTTAATATTGTTATCGCCGTTCTCAAAACCTAGCGCTACGTCAGCCCAAATTGCGCCATCAACAATGGCTTGTTTAGATAAGCTCAGTGGGCGGCCGCTGCTTTCTTCATCGCCGGTAAGCAGCACTTTTACGCTTACGTTTTCAAGTAAATTAAGGGCTTGTAAGCTTTTAAGTGCGGTAATTATAATAGTGTTACCACCTTTCATGTCGGCTACACCTGGGCCACTGGCGGTGTGTTCATCAATTTGTTTATAGGTAGTAAAGTTATCGTGTTTAGCAAACACCGTATCAAGATGGCCGATCATCAGTATTTTTATTGCATCGGGATCATTACTCTCATGGGTTGCTAATACATGCCCTGCACGGTTAAACGCGCTGCCATCTAGCCACTCAACCTCAAAACCAATGGCTTTTAATTGCTCGCTTGCAAGCGCGCCCACCTTTTTTACGCCTTCAATATTAAGCGAGCCGCTATTAATATTTACCGCTTGTTTTATCTCTTTAAGCGCTTGCGGCATGTTTTGCTCAACTTGTTTTACTATTTCACGCTCGTTTTTATTAAGCGCCGCATGGCTTGTAAGCGAAAGGGTACTTGCAAGTGTGAGAATAAGTGCATGGCTAAACTTTAAAACTGACATAACAGCCTAATAATTGAGAAATAGTTCAGCTAATATGAAGTAAAAATACAAAGGGTTCAATAGAAGTAGATTGTGATTTTTAACTAATTTTATAAGCAGTAACGAGTTGCATGGTTAAGGGTTAAAGGGGTATGCGTTACTGGTTTAAACTCAGGTATTTAAAATATGATTTGTTAATTAATAACCAACCGGTATAACTAAACAACGATTTGTCTGATATTACTGATCTCCACCATTTTGGGGTTTTGCTGCATTTAAGAAAGCTAAGGCGAAGCTAACTATTTGTTTACAGGTGTTTATTTTATAGCTAGGATAAAATCACTGTAATTTATGGACATTTGTCGGTTTGTAAAACGACAAATGTCGTAGACTAAATTGTTAGATGTTAATAGAGTAACTACATGAACGAAGAAGCTGAGAAAATAATTGATAGAGCTGAAGAGGTGTTTAAAGACGCTATATATGGTGATATTGAACTTACAAAAGATATTTCTTCTTATATAACTTGGGTTACTGCATTGGCTACAGGCGGAATAGCTCTATCAATTTCACAGTCAACAAATTTATTGAATGGCGACCATTGTCAAAGTAAATTATTAATAGCATCAAATGTCAGCCTTTTTCTTGCCATTATCATAGGAGCTTTTGCAAAGTATCAGGCACAACTGAGTATACGTAATTATCGTATTGTGTTCGCCATTGGAAGGATGCAAAGATTTCATTTTTATAGAAACGAACTAACTGAAGACCCAATAAAATTTGGAAGGCGCTATCACAATTGTGAGTTCCTTGATGAAAAGCATCAAAACAAATTCAAGGCACATCAAAAAAAGAACAAGCGTTGGTGCTCTGAAGAAAATGGCCTATGGGTTCAGCTTCCATTATTTTTATTAGGTTATGTTTTATTGGCAATACTGGCAATTTCATGAAAACACATCTAACAATTAAATCAACATGGACAAAATAAAGCGCCGCTTCGCTATGCTTTATTTTGCCAGTTATTAAAAGCGTTAGCTATCTAGGAGATAACATTTAGCAAAGTACATTTAGGCCAATAGGGGTATTAGGTGGAGGTTCAATTCCTCTAGCGATTGTTGGCTCTGTAGCCCTTTTATTAATTTTACTTCGTTACTTAACCATTCGTTTAGTTCCTTTGGCAAACGACAACAGTAAAAAGGAGGTGTCTATGGTAAAAACAATAACTGCTCGTACTCGTATTTTTTTAAGCTCTGCGTTTGAAACTTTATGGGCTTACGGAGTCAGCAGCGTGGCAGGTTTGCACCTTTTGGCCTAAGTGTATTTCGATAGCTAACAAAGCATCCAATCATCGCCACTTAGTGGCAGGACAGCCTAAAGAGTGCTAGCACACAGCTACTGGTTATGGCGGCGTTAATAGTTCAAGGAGTAGTGTATGGAATGGTTTTTATTAATTTGCATTATTGTTAGCGTAACATCTTTGTATTTTAGTTATGGGTCTAAGCATTATAATCCCGAAAAAGTGTTGGTAGACATGGGAGAGCAAGTGTTCATTTCTCACTTACCCGTTGCTAGATTAAATAAAAAGTACGGGAAAACTATTCCTAAGTCTTCGGTTACTAAGATCCAGTTAGCTGGTAATTATGTCAGTTTTTTCAATGCGAGTGATAATGCTGTTGGTATTTGGGCACCAAGCGATCGTTTAGCGAAGCCCATTTTTGAGTATGCAAGAGAGACTTTTAAAGATGCAGACGTTGTTGTTATAAACTGCTAACAATCATATTAATTTTGAGCTAGTTCATATTAAACTGCTCACAAGGATAATAGCACGTGCACATTGCAGCCGGCTCGAATTTTAGATCGTATGTCTGTGCGCCTCACTTAGATAATAAACTAGACAGCCATCTTAAATTTTCATTCTATCCAGCGGCTGGGCTGGTTAATATAAAGTGGCCTTTGTTTTAGCCCACATGTCCGTGCGCTTTATTTAGAAATTTGCTACCACAACAAAGTAATGCACAGTATCCTGTACATGTAATAATTTTCCAGCTAAACTTGTCTTATATAATGTACAAGTGAGGTGCAAAATGAGAATAGTGTCTTTTACCGAAGCCCGAAATAGTCTAAAAACCGTTTTAGATAATGTAATTAATGATGCAGATACGACAGTAATCACTCGTCGTGACACTGAAGATGCGGTTGTAATGTCATTAGATTACTACAACAGCCTTATGGAAACTGTTCATTTACTTCGCTCTCCAGCGAACGCTGAGCATTTAAACCGTTCAATTGCGCAGTATAAAGCGGGCAAAACGACTCCACGAGAACTTATTGATGAGTAACAGGTTATTATCATGGACTGATGAAGCTTGGAATAGTTACGTCTACTGGCAGACTCAAGATAAGAAAACCTTGAAACGTATAAATAAGCTAATTGTCGATGTTAAGCGCTCTCCTTTTGATGGGATTGGAAAACCGGAACCCCTCAAAGAAAATCTTTCAGGCTTTTGGTCTCGTAGAATAGATGATACAAATCGTTTGGTATATGCCGTGGATGATACAGCAATTACAGTTATCTCGTGTCGTTAC
>NZ_DCYU01000031.1:52901-72243 GCF_002331165.1 Pseudoalteromonas sp. UBA2102 | reverse complement strand
TAAATAAACAAGATAAATAAACAAGACATCCATCTTAAATTATTCATACTATCCAGCCAGTATTTATCAAAAACAACCGTCAGGTTTAACGCCATTGCCATTAAACCTAACAGCTCAAATTTAACCAATCAACGTTAATTAGTTGGCATTAAATAAATTTCGCGGACGTTGTTGCGCTGGTTTGCTTCTATTGCAAACAGTACGGCGTCGGCCACATCTTGTGGGTCGAGTTTGTCGGGCTTTGCTTCATCAAAAAATGGGGTGTTTACCATGCCTGGGGCTATGGTGGTACAGCGGCCATTCCACTCGCTCATTTCCTCAGCTAAGTTTTGCCCAAACCCGTAAGCAAACCATTTAGTTGCACCGTAAATAGAGCCTTTTATTGGCTTACGGCCAGCGGCTGAGCTGGTTAATATAAAGTGGCCTTTGTTTTGGCGTAAATGGGGCAGGGTTGCTTTTGCCGTCCACAGCAGGGCTTTAATGTTTATGTCTATCATGGTTGACCATTCATCGGGGTCGCCTTTTTCAGTGCCTGCGGTTGAAACGCCCATACCTGCGTTGGCAAATGCGGCATCTAGTCGGCCAAATTTTTTAAGCCCTTTTGTTACTGCGTTTTCAAGTTCGGTAAAGTCGGTGGCATCTGCGGGTACACTCAGTGCGTTATCTTCACCTAATGACTCAACTAGTTCAGCTAATTTATCTTCACTTCTGGCGGTAAGAATGACTTTATGGCCGTTATTAACCAATGTTTTTGCACTCGCTTCACCTATGCCACTAGAGGCACCTGTAATTAGAACTACTTTTTCTTTCGCCATGATTATTTCTCCTATGTTTACATATTCAAAATGATAAGAACGGTTTAATTAATACGTGCTATTAACTGTACCAGTTCTGGGTTAACGGGGCTTGAATGCAGGTCACTTTACGAATGAATTATTTCGATGATGTTAGGTGAGTGGCTTTAATGGGTTTTTGCAAAGGTGGAGTGTTCGTTTTTGTTATACTTTTTATAAAAAAAGCGCACCTTAAAGTGCGCTATACGTTTATTGTGTTATGTCAAAGCTAACTGAAAGGTCCTCAGTTTGCGGTACACTAATTTGCTTAAGTTGATAAACAGTGAAATCAGTATCTTCTAGCTCTGCATCGTCTATATGTGCGGTGCACGTATAGCCAAGTTGGTAATCTCCCGGTGTAATGAAAGCAAGCTCAAACTCATATTGGTTATCGTCTTGGTCAAATACAACATTTGCGGTCGCAAGTGGGGCATCTTCTGGGGTTTGCTCATCTATTTCGTATATATCTTTAGTTACTTGAGCATCTGATGAATATAAATATACGGCGTGTCCAAACGTTGAATCTGCAGCAGCAGTGGCGATATTGTCTGTTTCACAGTTATTAATAAGCGCTTGGCTTACTGTGCCTTCAATTTCTTGTGACTCAGAAAGATTTTGTAATCGTACGCCTCTAGGTTTTAAAAAGATCTCCTCATTATTTTGGGGATCGACCAGCGATTTTTTTAGGTCAAATTCTAAAACAAAGTCGTTATCAGTTTGGTTAAGTGTAAAGCCATCGAGTTGTATTTCGCCTACACCATCATTCCCTTTTCTTTTTACCACGAGCGGAGCAATGCTGTCGTCTTCGTATACTACGTGAGATGTAAAACTAAGGTTATTAGTATCGCCATTTATAACCTGAGCGCGGATCCACGAGTATTCGCCTGCTGGCACTTCTTGATCGTCAAGCAGCTCAAAAACATCGTCACCGGTGTAATCGAGCAAATTAACCATTTGTGGTTGAGATGCGTCAGTTTCACTTCGGGTTTCAAAACTAAATTCTTCATCGCCTTGTGTTTTAATAGTGATTGAATCAAACACGACGTTAACCGCTTTTAAACCACTAACCGGCGCATCTGACACACCAAGGCTAAAGGTTGATTTGTCGCTAGATTGTGGCGGTGTTGTGTCATTGTCATCACTTGAAGAGCCACACCCCGCTAATGCAAAAAGAACGGCGCTGCTGACTAATGTTGATTTAAAATTCATGATTTACTCCTTTAGTTTATAAAGCGAATTGTAGAAGGGCTAAGCTGAATTTAAATTGAACTGGTTTTTAGAATAGTTACTTGAAGTTAATCTTTATTTTATTTTGCGCATTTTTGAACAAAAGTATGTACGCCATAGGTTAACTAGTTTGTGAGCACTAAGGTTTTAAGCGTGAAAATTTAAGCGAAAAAAAGAAAAACTTTGCCCAATTAATTTGCTGATATAGGCACACCTTCCACTTATTTTAATGCTATCGCTTTAAAATTTTTACTATATACTCCCGCCACTTCTTTTGAAGTGTATAGATTTAATTCTTGCTGATAATCAGCCCATAGTTGGAATATGTATGAAAGATAAACTTATTGTGTTTTGGCAAAGCCATTCAGAAACAATCATCACTTTAGGTTACAAAGTGGTATTAGCCTTGGCTATTTTAGTTGCGAGTGCGCTTATTGCGCGTTCAGTAAAAAAAGCGATTAAAAATTCTAAGTCGCCATTAAAAAAAGTAGACGAAACGCTACTGCCGCTGTTATCGAGCATTGCGGGGTATTTAGTTTACATAATTGCTGGGCTGTTTATTTTAGATATTTTTGGCGTTAATACGGCAAGCTTAATAGCGCTAATGGGCGCGGCGGGTTTAGCGATTGGTTTAGCCCTTAAAAACACCTTAAGTAATATTGCAGCTGGCATTATGCTACTCATACTTAGGCCATTTAAAATAGGCGATTTTGTAGATGCTAGCGGCACGCTTGGCACAGTGAACGAAATAAACTTATTTACGACTATTTTTAAAACCACCGACGGCCTTTATATCGCATCGCCTAATGGTAAAGTATGGGGCGGCAACATTAAAAACTTTACCCGTAACGGTAAAAGGCGCATGGATATAGTGGTGGGAATTTCGTACGCCGACTCTATTGATGTAGGCTTAAATGTACTTAAAGAAGTTGCCGAATCAGAAAGCAGATTACTTGCAGAGCCTGCGCCTAAAGTAATGGTTACTTCAATAGGCGAAAGCGCAGTAAATATTCAATTACGTGCATGGGCTGTAAATGGCGATTACTGGCAAACCGTGTGGGATTTAAATAAACGCGTTAAAGAGGCCATAGAAGGCGCGGGGCTGAGTATTCCGTTTCCGCAGCGTACGCTGCATATATCTGAGTCGATGGCATCGGCAATAACGGTTAATAACGGTAAATAAAACCTTTAAACACTATTAGCATAAGCACAAATAAAAATAGCGAGCCTTGGCTCGCTATTTTTGTATTAGCTTTTTGCTGACGAGTATTAACCTTCTAATTGAAAGTCGTATACCGAGCCTAAATTAAGCAGCTGGGTTAGTTCATCCAGTGCTTGGTAGCTTTCGGTAAGTAGGGCTGAATCGGCAAAGTCGCTTGCGCCTAGCTTATCGCGGTAGTTACGCTTTGCCCAGTCACAAAGCTGAGTGTATTTATTATCGGTTAAAATAACCTCTGGGTTTACCGCAGCGAGTTCTTGCTCGTTAAGAGCTACACGTAAACGCAGACAGGCAGGGCCGCCGCCATTTTGCATACTTTGGCGCAGGTCAAAAAACTGCACTTGGTTTACTGGGTTATCGGCTAAAATCATTTCTTCAATGTAGGCATTTACTGCGCTATTACGTTGACACTCTTGTGGCGCTACTAATAGCATTGAGCCATCATCTAGGCTTACTAATTGGCTATTAAATAAGTAACTGCTTACTGCATCGCTAATGCTTACTTTATCAGTAGGTACTTCAATTATGTATAGCTGTTTGTTGCCGGTGTAGGCATCGCGAATTTCTTGCAGGGCATCGTGTTGGTTTAAAAATGCTTGCTGGTGGCAAAGCAATACGTTTGCGTTACCTACTGCAATTACATCGTTATGAAACACGCCTTGGTCTATAACATCTGGATTTTGCTGCAGTAAAATTTGGCTCGATTCTTTTAAATTATGTAATCGGCAAATGGCTTCTGAGGCTTCTAGTGTTTGCCTTGCAGGAAACTTAGCCGGTTTTGGTAATTGGCTGTTAAAGGCACTTGCACCAAATACAAACATTTCTAGGCCTTGCTCGCCGTGGCTGTCGCAAAGGCGGGTGTGGTTAGCCGCGCCTTCGTCGCCAAAAAAGCCCTGATCGGGTAAATGCGTGTGATGTGCAAAGTAGCTATCGTTATTAAACATGGCTTTTAGTAAGCGGGTAGTTGTAGCAGGCTCTAGCGAGCGATGAAACTTATTGTTTAAATTAGCTGAGGTAAAATGCACTTTGCCATCGAGGGTATCTGGCGATGGAGAAACAGTAGCGGCATTGGCGGTCCACATTGCAGAGGCCGAATAACACGCGCGCAATAAAATAGGGTCTGCTTTAAATGCTTTATGAATAACTTGCGAGTCGTTGCCGGTAAAACCTAGGCGACGTAGTACGTTTAAATCGGGGCGTGCGTGGGGCGCAAACACACCTTGTGTTAGGCCTTTGTCGTGCATGGCTTTCATTTTTTCAAGGCCCTGTAACACAGCTTCTTGAGGGTTTGAAAAACTTGCCGCATTATTTAACGAGGCAACGTTACCATACGATAAACCCGCATAGTTGTGAGTAGGGCCAACTAAGCCATCAAAATTTACTTCTAAGGCGTGCATACACGTTCCAATCATATTGTTTTTAGTTACTTAACAATACAACGCAATGGCCGCGCTTGCAAAGCCTATAAATACGAAATTTATCGGCTGTAAACTCGCTCTTTATCGCACGTAGTATGGGTATTGCTGGGATCGTTTACCTGCCATACGCTAATGTCTAAACGCCATAGTAGGTAAAGGGTGTGGTATAGGTTAGCCATGGTATTTTCCTTGAAAGTTTCACTGAACACATCTGTACTTTGAAAGAATTATGCCAACTGTTAATTGAATATTTTATGAATACAAATCAGATATTTATTAAAACACTAAAAATAACTTTTGAGCGCTTAGCACCACTTTGGGGCTAAAAGGCTTAAAAGTTGCACCAAAAAGCCACGCAGCGGGTGCGTGGCGTATGGTTTATACGCTGTATTTAGCGCCCTACTTTACCCTTTACTAGTGGGTCGAACGACAGCACACTAAATTTTCCTTGGCTGGCATTTTTACCGTTATTTAATACTGGCGAGCGATGTAGCTCATCTACGGTAAAATATATTTTATGATCGGCGCCATAACTAAAGCCATCAGGCCAGCTTAAGCGCTCGTCTTTATATAATACGTGGTATTTACCGCTTGGTTTTACTACACCAATTGCGCCGTTGGTTATGTCGGTAACATACACATTACCGCCGCCATCAACAATAATGCCATCTGAAATTGGTTTAGTGCCGTAACGCGTTACTTTACTTTCAAGGGCGCTTGCGCTCAGGCTTTTATTGTTAATATCGCTTGTGGCAATACGGTAAACCGATGTGCCAGACATAGAGCCAAAGTAAAGCCACTGTTCGCTTGGGTCGAGTGTGATTGGGTTTACGCCTAAACGTGCTGGTTGGCCGCCTAGTTTCATGGTGCGCCCTTCAATGACCATGTCGATGTTTTCGGCTGTGGTGTATGGGCTATTTTGTAAGACTCTGCGCGCCTCACCTGTTTTTAAATTTACGGTAATAATAGCGGCTTGGCTGCCTTGTGCGGTGTCGGCAATGTATACAACGCCGTGTTTATTATCGATAACTAAATCGTTTAAAAACGAGGTGTCGGTAATGGTGGGTTTAGCTAAATAAATTATTTTATGCAGCTGCTCTTTGTTGGTATCCCATCCGACTAAACGCCCAGCATGATCAGGGCCTGATGTATCAAGCATCCATAACACGCCATCGGCAGATACATTTATGCCAAGTACGTCGTAAAAGCCTTTGCCGTTTTTGTACGCGTATGCCCATTCTTCATTAGGGTAGGGTTTGGTGGTGCCATCGCTTAATAGCTCCATAATTTTTTGTTTTTGGCCGTAAAAACCATGTACCGATAAAAACTTACGACCCGATGGCGTAATAGCAATATTACCTGGTGGGTGTTGTGCATCAAATGTAGCAACTGTTTTTAAATCGGTGTGCGTAGGTTGGGAATTCGCAAACACACTGCTGGTTAAAAACGCAGTGCTACAGGCTGCAACTAAAAGTAATTTTTTAATCTGATTCATGGTTAAAAGCCTTCTAAAACAAGTTTACCGCGTGAGGTGTGCGATTCTAAAATTTGATGCGCTTTATATAAATTAGCGGCGTTAATTAATCCTAAATTTTGCCCAAGCGTGGTTTTAAGTGTACCTGCGTCTATCAGCTCGCTAATTTCATTAAGTAAGGTGTGCTGCGCTGTTATATCGGCGGTAGTAAATAGCGAGCGGGTGAACATAAACTCCCAATGCACCGATATACACTTACGCTTAAATTTTAAAATATCGAACGATGTAGGGTCATCTATTAGCGCAAATTTACCTTGCGGTTTAATACACTCAACTATTTGATCTTGGTATTGGTCGGTATGGGTTAAGCTAATAACGTAATCAAACTCAGCTAAACCAAGCTCTAGGCGCTGCTCGTTTAAATTTTTAGTATGATCGAGCACGTGATCCGCTCCTAACTCTTTAAGCCAAGTTACGCTTTGCTCGCGCGATGCAGTACCTACCACCTTTAGCCCAGTAAGTTGCTTGGCAAGCTGTACTAAAATAGATCCAACGCCACCTGCGGCGCCAATAACTAAAATAGATTGCTGAGTATTTTGCTTATTTTTAGGCACTTGTAAGCGCTCAAACAGCATTTCGTAGGCGGTAATACTGGTTAGCGGCAGCGCTGCGGCTTGTGCGTCGGTTAATGTTTTAGGCGCACGGCCTACAATACGCTCGTCAACTAATTGAAATTGCGCATTACTGCCTTGGCGCGATAAATCGCCAGCGTAAAATACACGATCTCCCACATTAAATAACGATACCGACTCGCCAACGGCTTTTACAACGCCTACGCCGTCCCAGCCTAATACTTTGTAGCCTTGCTCTGGCGCTACATTTGCACGTATTTTTGTATCTACAGGGTTTACCGAAATAGCCTTTACTTCAATAAGTAGGTCGTGCCCGCTGGCAGTTGGAGTATCAAGCTCAATTGTTTGTATAGAGCTTGCTGTAAGCGTTTTAGTGTTTTTGGTGTAGCCAAATGCTTTCATGTGCGTTCCTGATGATTTTAACCAAGTGTTTTTAACTTATAAGCACTATAGCTCAGTTGAAAAATAGAAAAAGACATGAAAAACTAAAGCACTTTCAAATTTTAATTGAAAATATGCGATCATTTAACGATATTCAAACTTTTATAGATGTAGCTAGTTGCGCCAGTATTTCTGAAGCTGCACGGCAAAACGAGCAAACTCCAGCGGCGGTAAGTGCTGCTATTAAACGCCTAGAAAAAGACTTAGGAAACGTGCTGTTTATTCGCTCTACCCGCAGCTTACGCTTAAGTGTGGCAGGGGAGCAGTTTTTAAGTTACGCCAAAGACTCCCTTTCACTTATTCAACAAGGGGTAGCTGCAGTACAAACCGCAGTGGGCGAAGTAACGGGAACGCTACAGGTATCGGCCCCGTGCGACTTAGGGCGCAATAAACTAAGTGAATGGCTTAATGAGTTTTTAGCACACTACCCGCATGTAAAACTTAAACTGCACTTAAGTGACGAAGTAAGCGACATTTACAGCCAATCAATTGATATCGCACTGCGCTTTGGTGTACCAAAAGATTCGCAGTTAATTGCAGCGCCACTTTTTTTAAATAATGCGCGTATTTTAGTGGCCTCTGCTGAATATGTAGCAAACAATGGATTGCTTACACATCCACTTAACTTAACGCAGCACACCACCATTACCTTTATGCGCTTTGGCGAGGTGTTTAAAGAGTGGCGATTTTATAAAAATGGCGCAGTGCAAAAAGTGCAGCTAAATTGCCAACACATAGTTAACGATGGCGAAATGGTTAGGCGCTGGGCGCTAGAGGGCAAAGGCATTGCGTATAAGTCGTACTTAGATGTAATTGATGATTTAGCAAGCGGGCAACTCGTTCATTTATGCCCCGAGTGGCAAAGCGATCCGCTACCGCTTTATATGATGTACGCCGATCGGCGCCAAATGACCCCGGTGATCAGCGCATTTAGGGCGTTTATTCAACAAAAAATAACCGCGTTAGTTGGCTAACTCATCATCGTTTTTAGTTGTTAAATCGCTTATTACTAAATCAAGCAGCTGCATTAGCTGTTTGGCTTGTGTGGGATCTACACTTTCAAACTTACATAATATATTTTTTGGAATATCAGCGGCTTCGTTTTTAAGGGCTTGCCCACTTTGGGTAAGCTGAATTAGGCGCTTACGCTTATCGTGCTCATCTTTAATAACAGCCAGCAGAGACTTTTCGGTCATTTTTTTGAGTATTTGGGTCATAGCGCCGCCATCAATAGCGGTTTTATCTATTAGCTGCGCTATGGTTATTTTGTCTTGCTCCCACAGCGCCATCATTACTACATACTGCGGATACGTTAAATTAAGTGCAGCTAAAGGCTCACGGTAAGCACGTGCAATGCTATTTGATGCCATATATAACCTATGACAAAGCTGATTTTTTAATTTTAATTGCTCAAATGACATACCCAACTCCTAGTGCGTTAATACCTTCAACTCAAAAAACATTTTAATTTGCATGCAAAGTATTTGCAATCTCTAATTACTTGACCTATTATTTTGCATGCAAACTAAATTAATTAATAAACTTTGGAGTTCACTATGAATGTATTACAAAACGTTGCCTACACAGCAAAAGCAACTGCAACCGGTGGCCGTGAAGGTGTAGCTAAATCAGACGATGGCCGTTTAGATGTAAACTTATCAACCCCAAAAGGGCTAGGTGGTGACGACGGACAAGGCACAAACCCAGAGCAATTATTTGCAGCTGGTTATGCAGTGTGCTTTATTGGTGCACTAAAATTTGTAGCCGGTAGCGAAAAAATTGCGCTACCAAGTGATACACACATTAACTCTGAAGTATCTATTGGCGCGATTGAAGGCGGTTTTGGCATTGCAGTTAAATTAGCTGTATCACTCGGTGATATGGATAAAACAGCAGCGCAAGAGCTGGTAAATAAAGCACACCAAGTATGCCCATACTCAAACGCAACACGCGGTAATATTGAAGTTGAGCTTTCGGTTATTTAATTAACAGATCACTTAGCATTGTAATAGCCCAGTGGTTTGCCACTGGGCTTTTTTGTATGCAAAGTTTATTAAAAAATAACGTTATAAATATATGAAAACAGCATGATTAAATTAACCCATATACCAGCAACTGACACAGCTGTATTTGTCTTGTAGTGATTAAGTAAGCAGCTCTTTAATGCTGAAAAATGTTGGGAGGATGAAAAGGGTTAAGGCGTTCTGCAAGAACGCCGATAGAGGGCAAACTTTATCGTTTGTATCGGGTGTATTGGGTGTGCTTACAACCCTAATTCCGATAACCCTGGGTGATCGTCGGGGCGGCGCCCTTGGGGCCAGTGAAATTTGCGCTCTGATTCTTTGATGGGTAAGTCGTTGATGCATGCGAAGCGGTTTTGCATTAAGCCGTTTTCATCGAATTCCCAGTTTTCGTTGCCGTAGGAGCGAAACCAGTTGCCGCTGTCGTCGTGCCACTCATACGCGTAACGCACGGCAATACGATTTTCAGTGAAAGCCCATAACTCTTTTATCAGCCTATATTCCAATTCTTTTTCCCATTTTCCCGTTAAAAATGCAGCGGCTTCCTCACGGCTGTTCACGAAAGAGCTGCGATTACGCCATTTGGTATCCACTGTATAAGCAAGTGATACCTTTTCAGCGTTACGGCTGTTCCAACCATCTTCTGCTAGACGCACTTTTTCGATGGCGCTTTCGCGGGTAAAAGGGGGCAGTGGTGGGCGTGTACTCATGTTTAAATCCTCTTTGGGTAAAGTAACGTTGAATAACTTGTATAGGTTTCATCAATAAGTGACTTTGAATATTAGCCTGATTAATTGAGCTACAAATCTAATATAACAGTGTCGCAATCTTTCGCTGGCACAGCGCAGCATAACAATACGTCTGATGCGTCAATATGCGCACTTGGCTTGGTGCGATACGTTACAGCACCACTTTTTAGTTTAACCGCACATGAGCCACATTGGCCGCTGCGGCAACTGTATGGTGGCGTAAGTCCTTTGCTTTCGGCTACGTCGAGCAGGGGCTTGTCACCCTTGTACCAGCTTTGTTCAATACCTGAGTGGGCAAACTTTATCACAGCAGATTTAGCCTCTAGCTCAGCGTGGTTGCTGGTATCTGTTGATTGACGGGCTAAAGATGATGGCCCAAACGCTTCGGCATGAATATCTTCATCTTTTACCCCAATGCCGATCAGTAAGTCATACATACTTTGCATAAAACCTTGGGGGCCACACAGATAAAAGTCTTTGTCGAACAGCGATGGGAAATCGACGCTATGCTCTGTGACCATTGCATTAAGTACGTCCATTACCAAGCTTTGGCTAATTCGCCCTTGAGAAGTGTAATCGTTCGACATAGTAGCGTTATCTGTTTGATTGTTGTGCGCCTGACTTAATACAGAATAATACTGAATACGCCCAGCGCTGCGCTTTGCAATGTTGCTCAGTTCTGCATAGAAAGCGCGTTGCTGCCTATTTTTGGCCGCTTGAATAACTGCCATTGGGCGGATATAGCGAGTGCGTATACCTTCATTAAGTGCATCATTTGCCATGGCCACCATTGGCGTTATGCCCACACCTGCACCTATTAAAATGGCTGGGCGTTGTTGTGTGTTATCGATAAAGAAATGGCCGCTTGGTGCTTTAACCTGTATTTCACTGCCAATCGATATTCGAGAATGCAAGGTACTTGATATCACACCATACTCTTCACGTTTTACTGAAATACGATAACCACTTTGCGTTGGGGCACTGGATACAGTGTAATTGCGCACAAGCCAGTTTTCAGTATTTTGCTGTTTAATACGCAGGGTTAAATGTTGCCCAGGGGAAAATGGCAGTACAGGAGCATCATCTTTTGGCTGTAAATAAAATGAGCGGATTGTACTGCTCTCGTCTTCGATTTTACTGACGGTAAATGCGCGCCACTGGTTGCGTTTAGCTTGTGCTTTAACGATTGCTTCTGCCTGTGACCAAGTACCCGTTGCTTGAGAATTGGGAGAGTAGCTATCGAATTGAGCGCGAAATGGAAGTGCCGCTTTTAATGTCACCCCTTGGGTTAGGGTAAATTGCCAGCCGCGCTGTGCACCTTGAAACCCTTTGATTATCGGTGAGTCACTCGCCAGCAAGGTAACCGTGCCGGTTAACATGAAAACATCGCCGCTGGTAAAATCAACAAACAGTAAACCCGCTTTGGGGTTTAATACGAAATTACCCAGCGTATTGAAGAAGTTATTTCCTGCATAATCAGGAATGGTGAGGGTGTTTTCGTCAACCTTTATAAAACCTGGCATGCCACCACGGTGTGACACATCAACCCCCATAGCATTATGGGCAGATAGCTGACGGTTTACTTCGTTTGAAGGTTCGTTATCCGCAGAACTGGCAACAAAAAACGTATCCGCTTGGCGGATGAATGCCTTTAGGCTATCACTTAGTTCAAAAAACGTTTCAGCGCGCGGAGCTTTGTATGGCGCATCTGGCGAACGGACAAAATGAAGGTTGCGAGTTTGAATATATTGCGGACAATTGCCAAAAGATTGCTCAACTTCTAGGGTAAATTGGTGACTCGCTGCGCTAGTAACACAAGCGTTGACGCGGTTTCTACGCCGGGTCGACATTTCCAGTCCCAATAAACCCAATCGAGCACCTTGTGTGATTGCTGTAGCTAATGGGTCACCTGATAAAATTGGGGTGTTTACTGTGAGCTGAGTCGGGGAAGGGGACTGCACGAAGCCCGGCTTTCCAGGTAAAATTGACGCCCAAAGTTGCCCCTTATCTGCTGTACTACCCAGCACCATAAACGGCAGTTGTTGGAAAAACTGCCTATGCTGAACTGGCATAAATTCGCGGATCGCGCGGCGGCCAATAGTACGCATTTTTTCGTAACTTCCGGCACGTCTTTGCATTTGCTGTTCACCTTCGTGAAAAGCACTTGAAGTAATGTGTGTGTTCATAATGACTCCATGAGCGCAGTGCGCCGGAAAAGCATTTGCCAAAAATATTAAACTGGTGATGCAAAAGAATGTCGGGCTTGAACCTATTCATTGAAAGGCAGAGCCGCTAAAAAAACACTTACTTTACCAGTCCCGCTTTTGTAGCCTGCATAGGAACGAAACCGCTTAACCCTTCTACGTTAGATAACCAGCGACGTATATTTGGATATGGGTCAAGAGATACATCACCCTCGGGAGCGTGGGCGACATAGCTGTATATCGCAAAATCAGCCAAGCTCACTTTATTTGCCACTAAGAAGTCATTGCCATTGAGTTGCTGTTCCAGTTTTGTTAGGGCTTTTGCTGCTGTTTCTTTAGCGAAAACAGGGTCAACCGGCGAGTTGAAAACATTAATTAACCTCGCTGCACCAGGGCCGTAGGATATCTCTCCTGCTGACATGGCAAGGAAACGATGCATCTCAGCTTCGTTGGCAAGATCTTGCGGAATATATGAAGGGGCATATTTGCGTGCCAAATAAATCAGGATTGATATTGAATCGTGAATTACCACGTCGGAATCTTCAATTACTGGTACTACACCTAATGGATTGAGAGCCAAAAAGGGGGCTTGTTTATGCTCCCCAGCGGGTAAGTCTACATAAATAACTTCATGGGCTATGCCTGCAACACTTGCAAATAACTCTACTCGGTGGGCATGGCCGGATAATGGAAAACCGTGAATTTTAATGGCGTTTGACATGATATTTACCTTATTTAATCGTTAACTGATGACTTTTGCTGTTAGCCACTGACCTGTTGTGGCATGGGTAAATATTAGGCGTTGCGTTTCTTATGAACAATATGTTGATTTATAGAATCACTATGTACAAAATATTCATAAATTGGGCGAAGCATTACACGGAGCAATATAAGGAGCTCTTATGGATACACTTGACGGCATGCGCACGTTTATTGCGGTGGCAAAGCAAAAATCTTTTACAGGTGGTGCCAAGCAATTAGGCATAAGCACTAAACTGGCGAGTAAATACATTGCTCAGCTGGAGCAAAAACACGCTGCTTTGTTGTTCCACCGTACTACGCGCAGTGTTACGTTGACCGAAACTGGGCAGGCGTATTTTGTGCGATGCGTTCCTTTGCTGGAACAATTTGAAGAGCTAGAAGATGTCATTCAGCATCGGCAGTCTGATCTGTCTGGCACGGTTCGCTTAACCGCACCTACCGCATTTGGCAGTACTAAATTAGTCGATGCACTGGCCCCATTTTTAGCCAAGCATCCGAAAATTAATGTTGAGTTGAACCTGTCTGATCAGTATGTGGCTATCATCGATGAAGGTGTGGATGTTGCTGTGAGGTTTGGGCCGTTGAAGGATTCAACGCTGATCGCTAAAAGATTAATGGATATGCGTATTGTTTTTTTTGCCTCTCCTGAGTATTTAAAGCGCAATGGCAAACCAAGGCATCCCCGTGCGCTGGCGACACACAATTGTTTATTGCAAACTTCTCAAAACGACCCTGAAAACTGGAAGTTCAAGGAAGATGGCAATACGTTCACCGTTAATGTTAGCGGCGATTTTGCTTCTAACTCCCCCAGAGCAGTAACCCACATGGCTTCCCAAGGGCTAGGAATAGGCATGGGCCCACAATACGTGACAGAGCCTTACGTAAAAGACGGCTCATTGCAGTTACTGTTCGAACCCTACGAAGCAAGCATATTGGAATTAAACGCAGTGTATGCTTCAAACCGCCACTTACCGGCAAGAATACGAGCATTACTTGATCATCTTGCGCTTTCTTTTGCAACTTAGTGGTAATTACCTCAATAGCTACTGTGCAGGCACAATGTATAACGTATCTGCTTATTGATTTAGACTTTGCTCGTGAAGTAGAGCAAAGCGTAGGGCATCTTTTTATCGCACAGACCTGCGTAAATACCTTGTTAGCATAAGGCTTTAAATGGCAGCAGCGATAAAGCACACCAAGTATGCCCATACTAAAACGCTACAAAAGCCCAGGGGTTTGCCACTGGGCTTTTTTGTGCGCTGCAATTTACTAGAAATCACATTAATTGAAGTGGGCTTTTAAATAAACATACGAAAAATCGTATATTCACTATTTCATATATTCTCATTTTGTTTTATTGTATGCACACTAACTAAACGAGGATGCTATGGAACAACTCAACCCACTACAATTTTACAAATGCTTAGCCGACGATACACGCTTAAAAGCCATGTTATTAATTAGCCATGAGCAAGAGCTGTGTGTGTGTGAGCTTGTTGCTGCGCTTGAACTTAGCCAACCTAAAGTGTCGCGCCATTTAGCGCAGCTTAGGCAATGTGGCTTATTGAGCGACCGTAAGCAAAATCAATGGGTGTATTACAGCATTAATAAAGCCTTGCCGAAGTGGGCTCTTAGCGTAATAGCACAAACCAAAAACGAAAATTCTGCGTTTTATAACGACGATTTAAATCGACTCAATGCTATGGGTAATCGCCCAGAGCGTGCAGCAAGCTGCTGTTAATTAAGCAAATTGATATAACTTTACTAAAGGTATTTATTATGACAATTAAAGTAGGTATTAACGGCTTTGGCCGTATGGGACGTTTAACACTGCGCGCAGCACTAGAGTGGCCAGAAGTAGAATTTATTAAAGTAAATGATGTTGCAGGCGATGCTAAAACACATGCCCATTTATTAGAGTTTGACTCAGTGCACGGGCGTTTAGCCCAAAATGTTACAGCAAACGAAAATAGCTTTAGTGTGGGCAAACACACTATTGCCGTTACCAATAACAAAACCATTAGCGATACCGATTGGTCTGATTGCGATGTAGTGATAGAAGCCAGCGGTAAAATGAAAACCACTGAGCTGTTAAATAAATATTTAGCACAAGGTGTTAAGCGCGTTGTGGTAACCGCTCCGGTAAAAGAAGACGGCATTTTAAATGTGGTTATGGGCGTTAACGATAATTTATATAACCCAGATGAGCACAAAATTGTGACTGCGGCTTCGTGTACGACTAACTGTTTAGCGCCTATTGTAAAAGTACTGCAAGAAAAAGTAGGCATTAAGCACGGCTCAATGACCACTATTCACGATATTACCAATACCCAAACTATTATTGATGCGCCACATAAAGACTTACGTCGTGCTCGTTCGTGCGGGACAAGTTTAATACCTACCACAACTGGTAGTGCAACAGCTATTACGCATATATTCCCTGAGCTAAAAGGTAAGTTAAATGGCCATGCTGTGCGCGTACCTTTAACTAACGCATCGATTACTGACTGTGTATTTGAGCTTGAGCGTGGTGTAACTGCCGCTGAGGTGAATGAATGGTTTGCTCAAGCGTCTAAAAACGAGCTTGCTGGTGTATTAGGCTACGAAGAAAAACCGCTGGTATCGATTGATTACAAAACCGATCCACGCAGTAGCATTATTGATGCGCTTTCTACCATGGTTATTAATAATACCCAGCTTAAATTATACGCTTGGTACGATAACGAATGGGGCTACGCTAATCGTACTGCCGAGCTTATGCTTAAAGTTGCTAAAAGTGACTTGGTTTAACCATTAATTAAAGGTTTTAAGGGCGTTAACCATGTTTGAGCAACTCGCTAATTTACCTACAGCAATAAAACAGTATTTAATAGTTACCGGTAATTACTGGGCATTTACCTTAACCGATGGCGCACTACGTATGCTGGTGGTGCTGCATTTTCATCAGTTAGGGTATGGTGCGCTGGCCATTGCCATGCTGTTTTTGTTTTACGAAATTTTTGGTGTGATCACCAATTTAGTGGGCGGTTGGCTAGGGGCTCATTTAGGCCTTAATAAAACCATGAACTTTGGCTTGGCGCTGCAAATAATGGCGCTTGCCATGTTATGTGCGCCAAGTGAATGGCTTACAGTGGCTTATGTTATGGCGGCGCAAGCGCTTAGCGGCATAGCAAAAGATTTAAATAAAATGAGCGCCAAAAGCGCCATTAAACACTTAGTGCCCGAGGGAGAAAGCGGCCAAGGCCAGCTCTATAAATGGGTGGCTATTTTAACGGGCTCAAAAAATGCGTTAAAAGGGGTCGGCTTCTTTTTAGGTGGTTTACTCCTTACGGTACTGGGTTTTGTAGGTGCTTTAAAAGCCCTAATTATACTACTTACTATTGCGTGGATTATTAGCGTTGTATTTTTAAAAGGCGACATGGGCA
Organism: Pseudoalteromonas sp. UBA2102; assembly: GCF_002331165.1. Classification (NCBI taxonomy): domain Bacteria; kingdom Pseudomonadati; phylum Pseudomonadota; class Gammaproteobacteria; order Alteromonadales; family Pseudoalteromonadaceae; genus Pseudoalteromonas; species Pseudoalteromonas sp. UBA2102. Next base: position 55,838 of record NZ_DCYU01000031.1, on the reverse strand, counting down.
AGGCTAAAAATAAGCCTAAGTTTAAAGAGCTACTTTCTAAATCCCGTGCAATAAATTTATTAAGTGCAGCACGATTATGCTTGTTTGCCGCGCGTGATGTATGGTTTGTAGTGGCTTTACCTATTTATTTAGCCCAGCAGTTTAACTGGAACTTTTGGTGGGTAAGTGGCTTTATGGCACTTTGGGTAATTGGCTACGGTGGTGTGCAATCACAAGCGCCGCGTATTACCGGCACCAGTAACTCAAACGTTGATACCGTTAAACATGCCTATTTATGGGTGTTGCTGCTAAGTGGTGTAACAGCACTATTAGCACTTTTTATGCAACTTGATGTGGCCGTGCATGCCACGCTGATTATAGGTTTGCTTATTTTTGGCGGTGTATTTGCCGTTAATTCATCTGTGCATAGTTACCTAATTGTCAGCTTTGCTAAAAGCGATGGTGTATCGCTTGATGTTGGCTTTTATTATATGGCCAATGCCATGGGGCGTTTACTGGGCACGGTGCTTTCGGGGTGGGTGTTTCAGGTTTATGGCTTTGTAGCGTGTTTGTGGGTGAGCGTTGCTTTACTCATAGGTGCCACGATAACCACTGCTATTTTGGCCAAGCGTTAGGCCTAATTGTTCAAAAAACTTAAATTATTTTATGTTATTGATGGCTTGATGCAGTTTGTATATTAAACTGTAGGGGTGTTTTAACAAAAGGTAATTTAAGTGCGAGAACTCACGTTAGCAAAAAAGTTATTATGGATAACTGTAGGGAGTACATTTTTAACAGTATTAGTACTTTCTGGGGTTTTATGGTGGCAAATGTCATCAAACAGCGAGGCGCTCGCTAAAGAGTCTGAAGATTATATCGTGGCCGAAGTTGAGCAAAAGCTTAACGCAAACGCGGCTGCTTACGGCGAAAAAATTGCCGGATTTATCAACGAAGCTTACCGAATTCCAAACTCATTAGCTGCATTACTTGGTGATGCGGCTAATACTCAAACATTAAACCGCGACACGGTAGTGAGCATTAACCGCTCTATACTTGAAAAAAATCGGTTTTTATCGTCAATTTATTCGCAGTTTGAAGCCAATGCCTTTGATGGGCAAGACGCGCAATTTAAGCAAGGATATAAACACTCAGTTAATGGCGATGGCACGTTAGAAGTATATATAACGCGTGACCAAAACGGCATTATTGAGCAGCAAAAAGTAGCTAACGCTGCCGATAAATACCTGACCTCGTTAAACGAATTTGGTATTCGTGAAGCGCATTGGTATTTATGCGCAAAAGATACACTTAAGCCCTGTATTATGGAACCTTACCTTTACGAAATACCTTCTGGCGATTCGGTTATGCTTACCTCTTTAACCGTACCTATTACTAAATCGGGCCGCTTTATTGGTTTAGCAGGCGTTGATTTAACGCTCCCTACGTTTCAGGGCTTAACCGAAAAACTTTCGAGCGAACTTTATAACGGCCAAGCAAAAGTAACACTTTTAAGTGATATAGGTTTAATTGTAGGCAGCAGTCACTACAAATCAAAATTAGGCCGCCCATTTAAAGAAGCGGTTAGTAGTAACACTTACAGTGAGCTGGTTAAATTTAAAGGGCAACATGGCCTTTTTAAAACACCTAGCGAGTATTTAGTTAACTACCCAATTAATATTAAGCTGGCTAACACTCAGTGGAGCCTACTTATTGAAGTGCCAAGTAATTTAGCGCTAGAGGGGCCTAATGCCTTAGCTAAAAACATGAGTGACTCGGCCAATCAGCTCGGTGTTGTTATTTTAATAACCGGTGCTGTTATTGCTTTAATTGCTTTTATTATTATGAAAGTAGTAGTAGGCACTGTGGTTGCACCCCTTGAGCAAATTCAACAACGTGTAGATAACCTTGCCAGCTCAGAAGGTGACTTAACTCATACGCTCCATGTAGATACCCACGCAGAGCTGATTGCGCTTGCGGGTGGTTTTAATGCCTTTTTAGCTAAGCTACGTGGCTTAATTGCAGAGCTTAAAGATGTATCGTCGCAAACAAAACAGCAAGGCGAAATAGCACAGCATATTGCTATTGATACAAAACATAATGTGCAATCGCAGTTTCAAGAAATTGAAAGTGTAGTGACCGCTATGAACGAAATGAGCGCCACCGCACTTGAAGTTGCCAGAGCCTCTGAGCAATCTGCTCAACAAGCGGATGAAATAAATGGTTTAGTGGTTAGCAGTGAGTCGAGCTTGTCATCGGCTATGAGCCAAGTGAAAACCATGTCTGAAGAAATAAAAGAAGCCAACCAAGCGGTTGAAAAAGTGGCTTCGCGTAGTAAAGATATTACGCAAATTTTAGATGTGATAAGAACCATTTCAGAGCAAACCAACTTACTTGCACTTAATGCCGCCATTGAGGCAGCACGCGCTGGCGAGCACGGCAGAGGCTTTGCCGTAGTTGCCGATGAAGTACGTGCACTGGCGTCTAAAACACGCTCATCTACCGATGATATTAGCCAACTTATAGATAGCTTATTGTTAGAAGTAGGTAATGCATCAACCGTAATTGAAAAAGGCGTAGTACGCGCGCAAAGCGCAGTAGACGAAACTTCGGTGGCGTTTGACGCGCTGCACAGTGTGGTAGTAAAAGTAGATGAAATTACTAATCAAATTACCCACATTGCCACCGCCGCCGAAGAGCAAAGCTTAGTAACTGAAGAGATAAATCGTAACCTTACGCTTATTTCTGATGCTGCATCGCAACTGGCTGATTTATCGACTCAGGCGGGCGATAGTAGCGAAGCGCTTAATGCACTGGTAGCGCAGCAAGATAGCGAGCTTAATAAACTTAAAACGTAAGTAAAGCTCAACCCTAGCAAATATAAAAAGCGGCTAATTCACACGAATTAGCCGCTTTTTTTAGTTGAGACTTTTTAGAAGTTAGTAATGCGAAACGTTATAG
>NZ_DCYU01000031.1:0-52512 GCF_002331165.1 Pseudoalteromonas sp. UBA2102 | reverse complement strand
GGGCGGTTAAAATAGCCACGCAGCCCAGTAAATTGCACCTGAAAAAACTGCGCGTATTCAAGCGCGGTAAGGTTGCTGCTTAGCTCATTATTTTTAATGGCTTGAGCAAACAAGGTGGTTAAGTAGGCTTCAAACTTTGCTGATAGATCTAGGCTTAGCTCGTATAACGAGGCGTCTTTTTCTGCAAATTCGCTGTTTGCTTTTACCAACATACAAATAGCACTTGGGCTACAGTCTTTGGTTTTAATAATTACGTTTTCTACAAACGCACGCAAACCACCTAAAACAGAGTCAGAACTTGCTAAAAACCCATCAATTTGGCTTTTCATTTGTACTGTGTAGTCTTTTAAAGACTCGCTGTATAGGCCTTCTTTAGAGCCAAACGCCGCATATATACTGCCTGGGCGCATGTTAATGGCTTCTTGTAAATCGCGGGTTGAGGTGGCGTTAAACCCCTTTTCCCAAAACAATTGGCTTGCAACGCGAATTACATTATCGCGCTCAAATTTAACTTTGTTTGCCATTTTAATCTCAACTATTTTGAACGTATGCTCAATTTTAACTTGAACGGTCGCTCAAAATCAAATAGTATGTGTCTCGAAGTTACTTAACCTGACACTAGGTTACTCAAACACATTAATTTATTGGAGCAGAACATGGCAGAATTTACGTTATATACTCAAGACAACGCACCAGAAGAATCAAAATCGCTTATGGCTGATTCAGTAGCAGCATTTGGCATGTTGCCTAACCTTCACGCCGTAATGGCCGAAGCGCCTACGCTACTTAAAGGTTACCAAGTACTGCACGAGTTATTTCAAAACACCTCGTTTAACGCAGAAGAGCTAACTGTGGTATGGCAAACAATTAATGTTGAGCACGAGTGCCATTACTGTGTACCAGCACACAGCGCAATTGCCGCTTCAATGAATGTAGACCAAGATATTGTTGATGCCCTAGTAAACAAAACACCACTTGCAGATGCAAAACTTGAAACACTACGTGAAACCACACTTGCAATGACACGCGATCGCGGCGTAATTAGCGATCAGCAAATTGAAAAGTTTTTTGCAGCAGGTTACGGTAAACAGCAACTACTAGAAATTGTTGTAGGCTTATCGCAAAAAGTAATGAGCAACTACACTAACCACCTTGCTGATACACCAGTTGACGAACCATTTAAAAAGTTTGCTAAATAATAGCGGTTTTATAAATAACAAAGGCAGCTTAGGCTGCCTTTTTGTGTTTTAAGCGAATGGCCATTATTTAAATTTAACGGCTTTAGTGCTGCGTGTATAAGTACGCTGCTCGGGCTTAGTCCACTCACCCTTTTTTAAATAAGAAGTTGAAACTACAAACGTATCGTTTTTTAGTTCGCTGATCGAGCGCACTTTAGTAATACCTTCTTTACTGCCTGTTACCTCTTCATACGCTACAAATTGGGTAGGACTGAGCACTTTCATGGTGCCTTTTGTGTAAAAACCTGCGGTAGTAAAATAGTAAAACACCAATGACTCTTTTTTACTGTCGTAAAAAATCATTGATTCCCCTCCATACTCACCTTCATTAATAGAGTGCTTGGTATGTATAGCTTTACCATTTAATGCGCGCTCCCAGTGGCCAACATCTTGTACAGGTTTTGCACCTTTAGGTACGTCAAAATCGGCCTGCCATGTACCTAAATAAGGTTTAAATACAGCGAGTTCTTTATCAAGGTTACTTGGGGTATCAGCGGCGTAGCTATTAAAGGCGTATAAGCATAATACTAAAAATAGGGCTTTAAAGTATGTCATAATTTGGCTCTTATTATTTTGGTTTAACTCTTTTTAGTATAGGCGATCATGAATTGATAAAGAAAACATTAATCACCTTCTCACTGCTTTTTTTGGTCGCAGTATGGCAAGCTCATTGGCTTTATAATATGAGCATTTATATACCAAGCTACTTTACAGGTTTAAGCTTTTTTACTTTTATAATGTACGCATGGGATAAACGACAAGCTAAACTATCAGCGCATAAAAAAGTAAACCGCACACCCGAGCGCACGCTTCAGTTACTGTCGTTACTAGGCGGTTGGCCCGGCGCACTCATTGCACAGCAATGGCTTAGGCATAAATCGCAAAAACGTCGTTTTATAGTGGTGTTATGGCTGTGTATTGTTGGGAATGTGAGTGTAATAGGGGCTATTACATTTTTTGCAGTAAACATGAGAGTTATGCCTTTAAATTAATGTGTATTTAAAGGCATAAATACAATTTTACACGGTGTTTAGTTTGCAGCTTCAGTTTTGGCTACTTCATCTAACTCTACTGTAAGTATGGTTTTTTTATCAACCACAACCCACTTACGATAAGTTTGGTAACCTGGTTTGCTTACCTCAACATCGTATTCACCTTCTTTTAGTTCGATCGCGTCTTGGTATACCGGTTTGATATTCATAATACGTACGCGAGCGTCATTAGGGTTAGTAATTACGGTAAGTGAGATTGGAGCAACCACTTCGGCTACTTCAGCCTGAACATCGGCAACATTGTCTTCAACTTTTTGTTCAGTTTCATTCATATTTGAAGTGTTTGCACAGCCACTTAAGATGAGTAATGCTGCAAGTGCGGTTATTTTTTTCATTGGTACTCCATAAATCATTATAGTAATTAAAATTGCGAAATATCATGGAGGAGTACAAGCGTTAGCTTAACTCGTCGTCCTTGACTTTCGTCGGTAAAACTAAGTGTTCATCAACTTTTAAAGTGTATTGTAAAAGCAAAGCCACAATCGCTTTGCTTTACTGTTTATAAGTTACAATAAAACATTATCAAGTGATTGAGTAATGGCTTCACTTCGCTCTACTAGTTGTTCAGCAGTACGATACATTTTTCTCTTCATTAAGGTATTCGCCATTGTAATGTATCGTTTAGATAACTCTTGCTTTAAAGAAACCAAAAGCGAAAAGTCTGATGGTAAATCCACTGACTCCACGTTAATCTGCTCTTCAAATTCTAATAGTTCTTTGTATTGTTCAATGCCTTCCAGCTTTTCTGTGTAGCGATTAAAGCGTGGCTGATAAAATACAACAGCATCTGCAGTTGGAAATTGTGCTTGCTGGCCTTTATTTACTTTTTCCTGATACAAGGTGAGAGCATCGATTGCCGACTCTCTTTTGAGCAGCTCAGCAAATTGCAGCTCTTCTTTTTGCGTATTAGTAAAGATGGCTTTCCCTACGTTTAATAACGCTTTTTGTGCAATAACGTCGTCTTCTTGTATAGCTTTGTCGAGCGCTAGCTTGTAGTTATCAAAGTGAATTTGTGAAGGCTGATAGACGTACGTGTCATCGACCTGTTTTAAATCGATAATTAACTGAGGAATACTATTGTTATCAACTTCGTTATAACGAGATTGCTCTAAAAGTAAATTAATTCGCGATGTAATATCAAAAATAATAGATTGTCTTTCTCTTAAAATGCTTTCCAGTTGCACAGAAAGCTTTTCTGAATCTGGGTAGTATTCAAGTGCCTGAGTGTATACATCTATTGTTTCATCGAAGTTTTTAAACTTATCACCACTATTATTTAGCTGATTAGCCATACCATCAAAGCTTTGCAAAACACTCTCTTGATTTACACGCAATAAGCCTTGCTTTAAAACTTCGTATTGCGGCGGTATTTCAGAAAGCTTATCGAGTATGCTTGGGCCATTCCACGACATCCACGTTTTTACTTGCTGATTTATCGCCTGAGCATTGTCTAATTTTGCTTCGAGCTGTTTTACATTGTTATCGTTAGATAAGTAATATTGCCCTGCTAATACTGTAGCAATCACTAAGCTTGCTACTAGTGCGATAGCTGGTTTGTAATTATGGTTTAATTTAGCAGTAATGGGGTCGAGTGAACTTAATCTATCAGAAGCGTTTAATGCAATTGCTTTATTTAAGCTACCCCACAACCATAATGGGCAGTTACTAGGGCGTTTGGCCGTGGCATCTTTTGCTAGCTTATCGGCTGCTACGCGGTTAAATGGATGTTTGCTGCTTAATAGTTCAAGGGCTATACATGCGTAAGAAAATACATCATCTTTAACTGATGCTTCTGCACCTTTAAGTTGCTCCGGGCTTGCATAGGTGGGGGTGTAACCACCTACAACTGCGGCATTTTGTTGGTTTTGAACAGCATAGGCATCTTCAATGGTTTTATGTTTCGCAATACCAAAATCAAGTACTTTTAAGTTGCCGTTAGAATCAAAAATAATATTCGATGGCTTTAAATCATTGTGGATAACACCGCGTGCATGCGCGTAAATCAGTGCATCAGCTAACTGCTCTAAAATCACTTTGGCTTTTTTAAACACCATGCCAGTGGGTTTATTTCTTTTTATTATTTGCTCAAGTGTTTCGCCTTCAACAAGCTCCATTGTTACATAGTGAAGATCGCCATCTGAACCTGCTGAATAGACTTTAACTATATTAGGGTGAGCTAACTGTTGTGTTTTAGTGGTTTCATCTTTTAGGAGAGTGATGGCCTCTTCTGAGTGTGAAAACTCTTCGAGTAACACCTTTATCGCCACAAACACTTCAGGGCGGCTTGGGCTTTCTAAAAATAAATCCCTTGCGCGATAGATATAACACATACCGCCTTGGCCAATTAATTCTTCAACCAAGTAACGAGCAGATATTTTTTTGCCAATTAGATTGAGCTTATTTTTAGCTTGGGGTTTTTTGAGATTTGAATCAAGCGACGCTATCTGAGTTTTATCGTTAGAATTATTGATACCGCTCATTATAAATCCTTTTATTGTGTATATATAAATAATTGCAAAGGTGAATTTTTATCGTTTTTATCAATTCTCCCTTTGATAACGGCAGTATTTTTACAAAAAAAGATTACTTTAGCAATCTTTCTAGCGTAGAAGTTTCATACAAAATTAATTATGTCGCCTGTTTTAACTCACTTAAAATTTGTTTTTATTTTTAAACTTAAAAAATAACGTGCTTAAAAGGGCTGTAAAAGGCGTAAAAGGTACATTCATCGGTAATTTTTCACTTTATTTTGTTTGGGATTAAGTTTGTTGCAGTGTGCTGAAAAAGGAACATTCAAACGGTAATTTAATTATTGGATTTCATGTTTTTAGGTTTATTAAATTTATCATTGTCTTCAAAATTAAATATATGTGTATATTTTTATATATTAATTTCAATGTTGACAATAGTTTCGCTTCTACTTTATCCTAATAAAAATGTAGATTTATGGGACTAACTTATCAAATGGAACTGATACTAAATATAACTAGTTATCATAGACTCTCGCCTGAAATTGAAGCTTCTAAAACAACTAAACACTCTCTTATTTTTGGCCGCTCGGAAGCGTGCGATTGGCACTTGCCTGATCCTGAAAAAATAATTTCTAGTCGTCACGGCCGTATTGAAAAAGAAGGCGATTCGTTTTACTTATACGATACCTCTACTAACGGAACGTTTGTTAATTTTGGCGTGTCTGCGCTTGGTCAAGGCAATAAACACCGTTTAGCGCACAGTGATGTGATTACTGTGGGGGACTTTCAAATTGAAGTCGAGTTAGCTGATTCTCAATCTACGACAGCATACACTGAAGCACGCCCAAGTACGGATGACTTTGCACTAAGAAATAGTGCCCCGGCACCTGAAATAGATAATTTTTCTTCAAGTGACTTATTTTTAAATGAATCTATTTTAGATGAGTCAATGCCTGCTGTTTCAATGAAAGAAGAAAACATGGCACAGCCTGATAATCAAATTCCTGAAAATTGGGATGGATTATCACATTTAATGAACCCTGATGTGTCAGTCTCACCGCAAAACCATTTTGATGATGTTGCAGTGGCAGAGCAACCCGTTAAAGTTGAGCCACAAAAAACACCAGAACCCGTTAAGCAGCCAGTAAAACAAACGCAAACACACGCTAGTACCGCAAGCGCTAATTCTGCTTTATCTGAGGCGTTTTTAAAAGGTTTAGGTGTTAAAACTGAGCTTCAAAATGCCCTTAATACACCAGAGTTGTGGTTTGAAATGGGGCAAAGTTTAAATTTATTATTAAACGAGCTGATGGAGTCATTAAGACAACGAGCATTGGTAAAAAATCAATTACGTTTGAATCAAACCATGTTTCAAACAAAGCAAAATAACCCTATAAAATTTTCTGCTGATATTGATGATGTTATTCAGAATTTATTCATAAGAAATAGTGCAAGCTTCCTGTCGTCTCGTGAATCGATTAAAGAAAGTTTTACTGATACACGAAGACATGAACATGCTTTATTAGCAGGAGCTGATGGTGTACTTAAAGGGATTTTAGAGCAGGTTTCTCCCCAGCAGATCACCCAGCAAGTAAATGAAAACTCTAATGTATTAAAGATTATTCCAGGCCAGTCAGAAGCAAAATGTTGGAAGATATACCAAAGCCTTCATGAGGAGCTAGCGCATGATGTTAATGCTAAAGGCGCTATGGCGTTATCTGACGATTTTTTAAAGGCTTACAATGATAAAACTCAAGAAACGTTTTAGGAAGGAAAGTAAATAATGTCTAAACTTAAGCTCTTTTTTATGAGCATTAGCCTACTCTTTTTGACGGTTGGGTGTACCACCGTAAATAAAATAGTGCCGCCTTCAACTGATTTAATTATTAATGTTTCTAAAGATGTAAATCCAGACACATCAGATAGACCGTCGCCAGTTGTTATGAAAATATTTGAACTTAGTTCACGAACAATTTTTGATACGCAGGACTTTTTTAGCTTATACGAAACGCCTGAAAAGCTACTGGGTCCAGATTTACTTAAAAAAGATGAGTTAGAGCTACAACCAAACTCAGTACAAAAATACAAAATGAGCCTTAACAGAAATACCCGTTATGTGGGTGTTGTTGTGGCCTATAGAGATATCGACCAAGCAAGGTGGAGAGCCGTTATTGAGGTTGATCCAACAGGCTATGACGATATAGATGTAAATGTTGAAGCAATTGCTACATACATGAGAGAGCGATAAAAAGGATTTGTAAAATGGGTGATAACACTCGTGTTGCGTGGACTGAAGGGATGTTCTTAAGGCCGCAACATTTTCAACAATCAGATAAGCATTTTTCTAACTTAATAAATCAATTATGCAAAGGGAATTTATCTGATCCGTGGGGCATACTTGATATAAGTATAGACACACAATTATTGAGCTCAGGGCAGTTTGCTCTTGAGTCTTTAAGTGCTATCACGCCTGATTTACTCCCAATTGAAATGCCGCAATCAACCCCTTTACCTGAGCCATTAGTGGTTAATAAAGACGTGTATGATGAGGTGGTATACCTTGCCATCCCTGCATTGAAAAGCAGTGGTATTAATATTTCAGCGCTGGATGAAAATATCGTCACGCGCTATAAGCTAAATGATCTAACAGTTAGTGATGACTCTTTGGGAGCTCAATCTCAAGAGGTAATTCAGGTTGCTAAAATCTATAGCAAACTTGTGCTTTCATCAGATGATCACGCTGGTTATATTTTGCTACCTGTGGCGCGCATTATTGAAGTAAGCAGCGAAGGAAGCATTAAGCTTGAAACTAAATACATACCTGCCTCTTTAAAAGTAGGTCAATGCAAGCCGTTACTCGGTTTAGTAAGAGAAATAGGCTCTATGATAAAACAGCGTGCAGAGAGTATTTCTGTGCGTTTATGTCAAGGTTATGCAGGGAGCACCTCTGTTGCCGACTTTATCATGCTGCAAACCCTTAATAAGTACGATGCTGTTTTTGACAATCTACTTAGCGTGAATAACCTCCACCCAAATGTATTTTATACCCGTCTTATTGAGCTTGCTGGCGAGCTATCTACTTTTAGTACTGCGAATAAAAGAGTACCAAAGCTGCCTAAGTACGATCATGAAAATTTGGGCAAAGTATTTTCTGAAGTAGTTAATTTCTTATATCAATCTTTAAGTCATGTTATTGAACAAACTGCGACAGAAATTAAATTAGAGCAAAGCAAGTTTGGTATTTCGTTTGGCGCACTAAAAGATAAATCTGTACTTAACTCGGCACAATTTGTTTTAGCAATAAAAGCAAGTGTACCGCACGAAGAGCTGCGCAAAATACTGCCCTCACAAATTAAGATTGGTAGTGTAGAAACCATACGTGACTTAGTTAATAACCAAATTCCTGGTATTACCATTAGTAACTTACCAACGGCCCCGCGCCAAATCCCATACCATGCAGGTTTTCATTACTTTGAGTTAAACAAGCAGGGTGAACATTGGGAAAAACTTCGTTCAAGTGGTGGTATCGCTATCCACTTATCGGGCAATTACCCTGAGCTACAAATAAGCCTTTGGGCAATTAGAACCTAACTTTTAAAGGAAGAGTTTCAATGGACGAAACCATTATAAAACCTCGCCCTGGTAGACTAGGGCGTGACACTTCAAACACTCCTAATGTTGATAACGATGCTGATAAAACAGTGATGTCTGTTGAGCCTGTTGCCAGCAGTGTTGCTAATACGTCTAAAGTTTCAATTTTTAAAAACCCACTTTTAGAAGCGGCTACAGATTGTTTTTCAATTGTAATTTCGATTAGCCAAGCTAAAGAGATGACAAATATTGCTGCTTTAAAGCATCGCTGTGTTGAGGCTGTAAAGCGCTTTGAAGTTGAAGTGCGCAACCAGGGGCTTTCTAAAGATGTCATTACCAACTCGCGTTATTGCTTGTGCGCGATTTTAGATGAATCAGTTTTAAATTCTAAATGGAGCTCAATGGAGTGGGCTGATGAGAGTTTACTATCGACGTTTCATAAAGAAACGTTTGGCGGTGAATACTTTTACACCCTGCTTGATAATGCACTGGCTCAACCTGAACAACACAAACAATTTATTGAGCTGCAGTACCATTGCTTAAACTTAGGCTTTAAAGGTAAATACAGGCTAGACAACGGTGGCGATACTAAAATAGAAGAATATCGCTCTCAAATGTATCACCTTTTAAATCAATTAGATGGCCCATTGAATAATAAACTTTCACCTAATTGGAAGCAGCGTGTTGCCGCTGGCGTAGAGCTTAGAAATCAAGTTCCGCTTTGGGTGATTTTTTCAGTGCTGGGCTTAGTGCTGTTAATGGTTTACTTATTTATCAATATGAAATTAAACGACGGCGTTACTTCACTTAACGATAAGCTGGCTGTTATTCATCCTATAGCGCAAAACGAAAGTGTAGATAAAAAAGATAAGCAACTATTAGTACTTGAGCAGTTACTGCAAACAGAAATTCAGATGGGGATTGTGACAGTAAAGAAAAACCTAGACCGCATAAGAATTTCAATAAACAGCGAAAGTCTATTTAATCAAGGCGATGCTAAATTATTACCGTCAATTCAACCCATTTTAGAAAAGCTAGCACTTAGTTTAGAAGGAACAAAAGGGCGTATTTTAATTACTGGGCATACCGACGATACGCCTATTCGGACTGATAAATACCCATCAAATTGGCACCTTTCTTTAGCCCGTGCAACGCAAGTTGCTAATTCTATGGCTAAAACTACAAACCTAAGTGGCCGTTTATGGCCTGAAGGTAAAGGTGCTGCAGAGCCTATCGCCAGCAATTCAGATTCAGCTTCTCGGTCACTAAACCGACGAATTGAAATCGATTTATTATTTTAATGAGGCTGACATGAGTTTTTCACACAAAATAAAAAAAATTACTTACGTACTTACTTCTAAAACAGCCATGTTAATTATCGGCTTTTTGGCGTTATCTTTACTAATTTGGTTTGGCGGTCCGCTTATTGCGATTGCTGACTTTATCCCTTTAGAGAGTGTAGCAGCACGGCTGTTAACTATTTTGTTTGTTATTTTAGTGTTTGCTATCACCAAAATTTATAGCTTAACGCAACAAAGCAAACGCGATGAGAAAATGGCCGATGAACTAATTGAAAGCGATGAGTCGAACAGTAACGAGGTGAATGAAGAGATCACCACGTTAAAAAATCGCATGAATGAAGCCATCAACTTACTCAAAGATGTAAAGCTATTTAAAGGTAAAAATATATATCAATTACCTTGGTATATTATGATTGGCCCGCCTGGTGCCGGTAAAACAACGGTTATTAATAATTCAGGATTAGACTATCCGTTAAAAGATAAGTTAGGTGTGGATTTAGTCCACGGTGTAGGTGGTACACGAAACTGTGATTGGTGGTTCACTAATAAAGCTGTACTTATCGATACCGCAGGGCGATACACTACACAAAGTAGCCACGCAAAACATGACTCACGCGCATGGGAGGGCTTTTTAGGGCTTTTACGCAAGTACCGCCCTCTACGCCCCATTAACGGTGTAATGATCAGCATGGGTATTTCTGAGCTCATGAGTCAAACTAAAACAGAGCGTAACCTACATGCCCGCGCAATTAAACAGCGCTTACAAGAGTTACAAAATCAGTTGGGTATGACTTTTCCAGTGTACGTTATTCTTTCTAAAGTTGATTTAATTGAAGGTTTTAGAGAGTTTTTTGGCGAGCTTACAGAAGAGGAATGCGAGCAAGTTTGGGGTGTTACTTTTGAGTTAGACCTAGATAAAGACACTCAAGTTGAAGCGTTTAACAAAGAGTTTCACGCATTAATTTCAAAACTGACAGAAATGCTTAATCGTAGGCTGATTAACGAGCGTAATGAAGAAATACGAGCCAAAATTTTCGAATTTCCGAGACAACTTCGTGTGCTACAAGGTGTGGGCGATGCATTTTTAAAAGAAATTTTTACCCCTAACGCTTATGAAGAACTCCCTATGTTTAGGGGCGTATATTTGACCAGTGCAACTCAAGAAGGGAAGCCAGCTAGCTTTCTAAATGACGTGAACTCAGCAGATTCTAGTTATATAAATCAATCGAAAAGCTTCTTTATCAAAAACGTTTTAGAAGGTGTAATTTTCCCTGAGCAAAACCTAGCTAGCACTAACAAACATCACGATAAGCAAAACAAATGGCTCAGAGTAGGTAGTATTTCTTTAGCCAGTATTGCGGTAATTGGTTTTTCTATTTCGTGGTACTTTAGCTTTGCATGGAATAATAATTTAATGGCTGCTACAGATGAAGCCATTGAAACTTATCAGGAGTTAGATGCCGCCTCGTTTGATAGAAGCAACTTATTAGTATTAAACGACAGACTCAATGCGCTAAGAAACTTACCAGCTAACAACCCTGCGTTAGTTGATGACGATGAATCTCAGTCAATAGGTTTTAATAAGCTTAATGAAATTAAACAGTCATCTACACAAGCCTATAACAGGTCTCTACAAACGTATTTAGAACCCTATATCGCAAATACGTTAATTAAAGAAATGGAAGCCTACCCAGAGCACCTTAGCTATTTATACGAGACGCTAAAGTGCTATTTAATGCTATTCCAACCTGAATACTTTGAAAGTGAAGATATTTCGGCTTGGTTTAATGCATACCTAGAAAGAAATCTACCGGGTGATAAAAATGCGCTAACTCGCGGCCAGTTAATGAACCACATTGCTGCCTTACTAGAGCTTGGCGTTAGTCAAACCAAAATAGATAATCAAGCAGTGCGTATAGCTAGAGCTGAATTAACTAAGTTACCAATAGCCGAAAGAGCATACCAACGCCTACAAGCTGATTTCCTTGATAGCAGCATTCCGCCGTTTAGATTAACAGACATTATTAGTTTTGAAAGTGCGCAAAAATTCACATTCAGAAACAATGGCGAGCTGACTCGAAGTATCCCTGGTTTATATACCTTTAACGGTTTTCACGGCATTTTTAATGTTGAAAAAAGTAAAATGCTTGGAAATTTGATGGCAAGCAGCTGGGTATATGGCGAGGAAGCATCGGGCACTTATGATATTTCTAAAGAAGAAATTGAAAAGAAATTAGAGCAGCGTTATTTCCAAGATTATGTCTTCTTTTGGCAATCATTTATCGACGATTTAAGCCTTAATCAGTACAGCTCACCTGCTGAGGGTGTGAATATTACTGATGTACTTGCTGGCTCAGAAGCACCGATTAAAAACATTATTATGGCTGTGCAAAAAAATGTGCAACTAACCAAATTGCCGGTGTCAGAGAATCAAAAAGCAGCGGGTAAAGTTGCCGCTAATGCCGCTGAAATTGCAATGCAAACTAAAGCTAACAGAATTAAGCGTTTTTTACCTGACGAAGCCCCTAAGTTTGACATTAAACTGCCAGGTTATCAGGTTGAAGAAGCGTTTGAAGATGTTATAAATATTGATGCTCAGCAATTAGATAACATTCAGAAAAACCTCAGAGAGCTTAATGTATATCTAACTAAGCTTGATAGAGGTGATCAGTTAAAGTCATCAATAAAAGATCAAATCAGTGGAAAAAGTAAACCAAGTTTCATTCGCCAACTTGAGTTCCAAAGCCGTGATCTACCTTACCCATTTAATAGCTGGTTATTAGATATAAGCAGAGATACCAGTAATATCACTAAAAATAGCGCTAACAGACACTTAAATGAGATTTGGAAAAGCCAAGTTTTACGTGAGTACAACGCAGCTATTGTGGGCCGATACCCTTTCTCTCCTTATGCACAAAAAGAAGTGAATATGAAAGACTTTACACGCTTCTTTGGACCAGATGGCACTATTGATAGCTTCTTCACTAACTATGTAGCGCCAAGTGTGGATATGAGTTCGAGTCCGTGGAAGTTTGAAAAAGACATTGGCATAAGCGCTGATACACTAGCCATGTTTGAACTAGCCCATCAAATTCAAACGGTATTCTTCGATGGTGGAAGTGCAACACCTAGAATTGAGTTTGGATTAAGAACCGTTGAATTAGATCAAACTGTCTCTAAATTTAGAGTGGAAATAGATGGCCAGTCCATGTCATATCGTCATGGCCCAATCAAAATTACTAACTTTGTATGGCCAGGTTCATCAGGGCAAAGTACCACAAGAATTGAGTTTACGCCGCCAAGTGGTGGCCGCCCAATTAATACGACTTACCAAGGTGAATGGTCGCTTTATCGCATGCTAGATGAGCTAAGCGCTAAAAGAGCTAAAACACGTGAGGATTTAGAGTTACATTTTTCTCTCATGGGTAACAACGCAAAAGTTGAGCTATTGCCAAAATCAATTAGGCATCCATTTTGGAATAAAAGTGTAGAGAAGTTTTCATGTCCGACCCGATTATAAATATAGGCTACCTCGGCAAAGTCCCTAGCTTGGGGGACTTTGTTCAAGACAGCGTTTCGAAAGAATTTTCAGAGCACTGGGAGCAATGGCTGCAAGCAGCTATTGCTGTAAGCAAGGAACAGTTAGGCGACAATTGGCAAGATAACTACCTAACAGGTCCTGTATGGCATTTTGCTTTATCGCCAAATATTGTTGGCGATAAAGGCGTAATGGGAACCCTATTACCGAGTATGGATGCTGTAGGGCGCCATTACCCATTTACAGTGGCCAGTACATTAGAAGTTGCGCCGATAGAAGTATTAAACTCGGGCGTTTTCTCCTTAGAGTACGAAGACACTGTACTTAAAGTGCTCGATAGCTCTGTTGACCTTTTTACGTGGAGAAAAGACGTTGCTAAATCGATAAGCACCCTTATAGCGCCTAAAAAGCAGCTTAGTATTTCTCCCTCTAGCGACAAAAATAAAGAAGGTGAAGCATTTGAGTTCTCAGGTGATGAGCTATCAAGTGATGTTTTAAAAGACGCCCTACATGCACTTTTATATAAAAAGCATGGTGATTATAGTGTTTGGTGGACACACGGTTCATGCAATATAAAGCCTATGATGCTTGTTACTTCAGGACTACCGCCTGTTAACCAAGTTGCTGCTATGTTAGATGGCCGATGGAAACATTGGGAATGGAATTACACACAGGTAAAAAATAGTGATTAGCAATTTAAGTACAAGTTACGCAATAACTCATCGCGGTGCAGTTAGGCAATTAAATGAAGACTCTCATGTTGAAATTAATAGCCATAACTTATGGGTAGTAGCTGATGGAATGGGTGGACATGAAGCGGGTGAAGTTGCAAGCCAACTAGTCGTAGATGTTATTAGAGCAAAAGTTGAAGAAAAGACACTAGCTACGCTTAGCGTTTCTCATATTGTTTCAGCTATTGAAGATGCAAATCGCCAATTAAATGATTACAGCGCTCAGTACTTAGGAAGTAAAACGGCGGGCAGCACAGTAACCGCCTTATTTATAAAAGATAATCAATATTACGTTTTGTGGGTAGGTGACAGCCGGGCATACGTGCTGCGAAATGGCCAATTACAGCAAGTATCGCGGGATCATAGCCAAGTAAATGACCTTATCGATGAGGGCGTAATTTCAGTCGAGGAAGCAAAAACGCACCCTCTTTCGAATGTGATTACGCGTGCAGTGGGCGTTACAGACGAAGTTAAAGTAGATGTAGTACAAGGTGAAGTAAATACTAATGATATTTTCTTACTTTGTTCAGATGGCTTAACAGGCGAATTGTCTGATGAAGAAATATGTTTGTCATTAGAACCTAATAGTATTATTGATTCAGGTATGGCGCTAATGCATTCTTCTTTAGTAAGAGGTGCACGCGATAATGTTACCTGTATTATAATTAAATATGGCCATGAAAATTTTAGTAGCAAATCGGAAACATACAAAATTCAAGATGAAGCTACAATTCCACTTTTTACTAAATAATTATTTATTACTAATTATATAATTTTAAGTGTTAATTTATTTATATTGAAAGTTTATTGTTTATATATTTGCAATTATTTTGGTTTAAACACAATTGTAACTAGGCTTGTATTTTAATATAAAGAATGTAATATGAAATCCGCTCCGCTTTATTGGAGTTTTATGGATAATTATTAGGACGACGGAATGTTTGTATTTGAAGAGTATATTTCCCCTATTTCTGAAACTGAGATCGCAGGTTTAGACCCTCGCTCGGATGTTTCTCCTACGTCGACTTATTACGCCTTAAAAGATTTAAGAAACCAACTTCGTGCCGCTGAAAGAAACGCGTTAGTAGACGAAGAAGGTATTTCATCACTTGCTCGCGACTGGTTACCTTTATTAGAGCAATGCAGTAGCGCAATTAAATCACAAAGCAAAGACATTGAGTATTTAGCATGGTTTATTGAAGCTTTATGCCGAATTCACGGTTTTAAAGGGCTTGCCTTTGGCTTTAAAGTGGCTAGCCACTTATTAGATAATTATTTCGACGCGCTATACCCTACCCTCGATGCAGACGATGAAATTTCAGACAAAGTATCGGCTCTTGGCGGATTAAATGGCTCCGCAGGTGAGGGGACTCTTATTATCCCCATCAAAAGCATACTGTTAACTGACAGTGTTAGCTTAGACCCTTTTACATTTTGGGAATATCAGCAAGGTTATGATATTTCAAGGTTAAATGATGAGAAAAGAGAGAAAAAACTAGCACAAGGCGCGGTCGATTTTGAATTAATCGAAAAAAGCGCTGCAGAGACAAGCACTGAATTTTTTGTCAACTTAAAGCAAGATATAGAAGAGGCAATTACTGAGTTTGCCCAGCTTAGCGATGTGATGGATAAAGTGACTGGGCAGCCGCAACCTACCTCAAATATTAAACAAGCGCTTGAAGTAAGTTTGGCAGCCGTTAACCACATTGCAGCGGATAAACTTGTTGCAGCTGAACAGGCTCTCATCTCTGAGCAAACGCAAGAGCAACTCACTCAAAACGATGAAGAGCAAGATGCTGTTGAAGCGCCTAAAAAGGCCATTAACCAAGCAATTGATTCTCGTGAGAATGCGATAAATAAGCTTAAAGAAATAGCGGCGTTTTTTAGAAAAACCGAACCGCATTCTCCAATGTCATACACGATAGAACAAGTGATTCGATGGAGCGAATTATCGCTGCCTGAATTATTAAATGAATTAATAACAGATAGTGATGCTAGGACCGGGTACTTTAAGTTGTCTGGCATTAAGATCAGCGAAACTGAAACATAAGTAAAAGGAGTTCTCTATGAGTATCCATGATAAATTAAAACGAGTACGTAAGCCTCGCGTTCACATCACTTATGATGTTGAAACTGAAGGGACTGCGGTAAAAAAAGAATTACCATTTGTTGTTGGTGTAATGGGTGATTTTTCAGGTGATAACACTGAAGCATTAAAACCATTAAAAGACAGACGCTTTATTCAAATTGACCGCGAAAACTTTAACGATGTTTTAAAACGCATGAGCCCTTCATTAAAACTTGTTGTAGAAAATACACTGAGCGATGATGACTCTGAGTTTGAAGTTAACCTTAGCTTTAAATCAATCGATGACTTTGAGCCTGCAGCAGTTGTTAATCAGGTAGAACCATTACGTAAGCTAATGGAAACACGTAATAAATTACGCGATTTAATGACTAAGATTGACCGTTCAGAAGAGCTTGAAAATGTTTTAGAAGAAGTATTAAGCAATACTTCAAGCCTTGATTCTATTGCTAAGGAACTTAAGCTAGAGGAGACTGAAAAATGAGTGCAGAGCAACTAAGTACTGAATTAGAGTCAACAGCTGAGGCAAGCTCATCGTTATTAGAGCAAGCAATTGGCGCCACTAAGCAAACTGATGCAAGTCGTGCAGAAGAACTACTTAAAACATTAACTGAAGAGGCATTAAAAGGCACAGTTCAATGGAATAAAAACATGACTGTGACGTTTAATGAAGCAATTCAATTAATCGATCAGAAAATCTCAAAGCAGCTTAGTGTTGTTATGCACAGCGAAGAGTTTCAAAAGTTAGAAGGTTCTTGGCGTGGTTTGCACCACCTTGTAATGAATTCTGAAACCAGCTCAACGCTTAAAATTCGTGTTTTAAACATGAAGAAAAAAGAACTACATAAAGATTTAAGCAAAGCAGTTGAGTTTGACCAAAGCCAAACATTTAAAAAGATTTACGAGTCTGAATTTGGTACTCCTGGTGGCGAACCTTATGGCACAATTGTGGGTGACTTTGAATTTACTAACCACCCAGAAGATGTGGAAACGTTAAGCCTAATGTCGAATGTGGCAGCAGCTGGTTTCTGTCCATTTATTGCCGCTTCTTCACCGTCTTTATTCGGGTTTGATAACTGGGAAGAGTTGACTAAACCTCGTGATTTAGAAAAAGTGTTTGAATCATTAGAGTACACAAAATGGCGCTCGTTCAGAGACAGCGATGATTCACGTTTTGTATCGCTAACTATGCCTCGCTTCTTATCACGTTTACCTTACGGTGCAGCTTCTAAACCTGTCGAAGAGTTTAACTATGAAGAGTTTGAAGTTGAACCAAAAGCAGGCCGTTCAGTAAGCACTGATAATAGCGACTACTGCTGGAGTAATGCAGCTTACGCAATGGCCACTAATATGACCAAAGCGTTTTCGCAATACGGTTTTTGTACTGCGATACGTGGTGCTGAAGGTGGCGGTAAAGTTGAAGGCCTACCAACGCATATTTTCACAAGTGATGATGGCGATCCGGATCTTAAATGCCCAACAGAAATTGGCATAACAGACCGTCGTGAAGCTGAGCTAAGTAAACTTGGTTTCTTACCTCTGTGTCATTACAAAAATACCGATTACGCTGTTTTCTTTGGTGGCCAAAGCTGTCAAAAACCACAAATATATTCAACGCCTGATGCAACAGCTAATGCTGCAATTTCAGCTCGCTTACCTTACTTAATGGCGACGTCTCGTTTTGCACATTACTTAAAAGTGATGGCGCGCGATAAAATTGGTAGCTTTATGGAAGCGGAAGATGTTGAGTCATGGTTAAACCGCTGGATTCTATCGTATGTAAATGCGACCGAGGGTGGTGGCCAAGATATCAGAGCACGTTACCCATTAGCCGATGCAAAAGTATCAGTTAAAGAAATACCAGGTCAGCCAGGCGCTTATAACGCAGTGGCATGGTTACGACCTTGGCTACAAATGGAAGAGCTTACCTCTTCATTACGTCTTGTAGCTAAAATTCCAGAGATTGGTTAATTAACTAGTCTTTAGCGTTAAGGATAATGCAGTAAAATGAATCACGAAGAGTTTTCATTTATAAATCAAGACTACGCTTTTCACCAAAAGTCGCAGTCTAGAATTAGCGATAATGATGCTTTGCTTGATAGGTTTTTGAACGAAAAAAACTTAGACAAGGCACTGTTATTGTGGCTTGAAGGCTCTTCTGATTCACCTATCTCTTGGACAAAAGAATCGCTTGGTCCTTATTTACAACGAATTATTGTTGAACTTGATCAGCTAATTTCTCAACAGCTAAATAGCATTATTCATGCTACACGATTTCAAAAGTTAGAAGCCAGCTGGCGTAATTTATGGTGGTTAACCCTCCAAACAGAGCAATACGACAAAGAAAATAAAGTAAAAATAAAAGTATTAAACTGTGATTGGGCAACCCTCTCTAAAGATGTAAACAAAGCGATAGATTTCGACCAAAGTTACTTTTTTCAGTTACTCTATCAAAGTGAATTTGATAGTGCCGGTGGCGAGCCTTTTGGTGTAGTAATTGGCGATTACGAAATTAGTAATATGTCATCTAATGGCACTATTTATAACGATATTGATACTATTAAAGAAATCTCGCGCACTGCAGCTGCTGCATTCTCACCATTTATATGTTCAGCGTCTCCAAACCTTTTTGGCGCAGATAACTTTTCTGACCTAGGGTACTACGCAGATTTATTCAATCAATTTGAGCAACCTGAATATGTAAAATGGCAAAGCTTTAGATCAATGGAAGAGGCACGCTTTGTTGGTTTAACGTTACCGCATGTTTTAGTCAGAGCTCCCTACAGTAACGATGGTAAACGCCATCAAGACTTTTATTTTAAAGAACAAATAAAAAACCCCGAAACAGATATGTTATGGGGTAATGCTGCGTTTCAGTTTGTCTCAACAATAATTAGGGCTTACTGTGATAGCGGATGGTTTGGGCATATTAGAGGGATAGAGCCTGGTAAAGTGTCAAAAGGGCTAGTCACAGGGCTTGCAAAAGACAGCTTTGCAAACGATACCTACCAAAAAGAAGCTAAACCGCCATTGGATTTATTGGTAACAAGTAAATTTGAAAAGCAGTTCTCTGAACTTGGATTTATTCCAACGTCATCAGTAACTAATACTGAACATATTGTTTTTTATAGTAATGCATCGGTACAAAAAGCAAAAAATTACGAATCCAGTGCAGCTAATATAAATGCACGCCTTTCATCTATGTTGCAATACATTTTATGCGTATCTCGCTTTGCACATTATTTAAAAATACTTGCCCGCGATAGAGTCGGTTCTTACATAAATGCGCATGCGTGCGAGCGCGACTTACAGTCGTGGATCAATAATTATACAACGGCGTCAGACTCAGCATCTGAGCAAATCAGAAGTAAATATCCACTGAGTAATGCGCGCATAAAAGTAAGTGAAAACAAAGCAAATCCAGGTCACTTTTTTTCTGTTTTACAACTACAACCCCATTTTCAATTAGATCAAATGGTCTCGAGCATTAAATTAATAACAGAGCTCAGTCCTCACCACAAAATAAAGGAATAACCATGAAGAAAATACATAGCTTGATTCGCGAGGGAAAACTAACTGAAGCACTATCTTTGTGTGCTACAGAGCTTCAAGATGAACCTTTAAATTTTGATATAAGAAGTATCTATTCAGAATTACTTTGCATAAATGGTGATCTAGAAAAAGCAGACAAACAACTCGACTTTATGGTTCAAAAAAATCCTGAGTTTGCTGTAGGTGCTGTGAATCTTAGACATTTGATCCGTGCTCAGCAATCACGAATAGACTTTTACCAAGGTAAAGGGATCCCTAAATTATTTCATGATGCTGATGAGATAGACACGCTGTTTTTAAAAATGCATGTGGCATTGCTAGAGGGCGAAATAGACGAAGCTGCTGAGCTTTCTGCGCAAATGGAAACGTTAAGAGTTACGACGTTAGGTGATGCAGAGTCTGTGGCACGCGACTTGGACGATACATTAAACCCTTATTTAGAAGTATTAGGGACAAATGGCGAATTTTACTTGGCAAATTTTGATGAAATTGAATCGATAAAAGTAGAGCCTGTAAGTTCAGTATTAGAAAGCATTTGGCTACGCGTTGAAATAACGATTAAAGAAGGCCCTTCAGGCACTGCACATTTACCGCTTGTCTATGCCAATGCTGAATCGGATCTTGAAAAATTAGGTCAGGTTTCGGACTGGGTTGAACTCAAAGATGAATTCATTATTGGTAAAGGCATGAAAATGCTGTTTGTGAATGATGAGGCGATCACAATTCCTAATTTAAAAATTAATGCTGTAGAAGCAGCATAATTTATATTTGAGCAATAATGATAGAACATAAGCAGCAGCTTCAAGCATCTATTTTAGATAGGCTCATTGATGATGAGCCTGACTTTCAAGATGCACCATCGCGTACCGAAGGGATCACAATAAGTGAGCTACGTAAAAATGTGCGCAGAGATATAGAAGCACTGCTTAACGCCCGTATTCAATGGCATACGTGGCCTACACAATATAGTGAGCTTGCTACATCGTGTTTATCTTACGGTTTACCTGATTTTTCAAGTATGTCGGTCAGTTCTCACGAAGGTCGAGCACTGCTATGCGAGACAGTTAGAAACACTATTTTAAAATTTGAGCCACGATTTTTAGAAGTTGAAGTATTTACTGATGAAGAAGTACCGGTTAATCGCGTTTTAAACTTGCGTATTAAT
Organism: Pseudoalteromonas sp. UBA2102; assembly: GCF_002331165.1. Classification (NCBI taxonomy): domain Bacteria; kingdom Pseudomonadati; phylum Pseudomonadota; class Gammaproteobacteria; order Alteromonadales; family Pseudoalteromonadaceae; genus Pseudoalteromonas; species Pseudoalteromonas sp. UBA2102. The sequence goes on along the minus strand of NZ_DCYU01000031.1, from coordinate 31,787 downwards.
GCGCTTTTATACGCTGATCCTGAGCCAGAATTTATAAGCTTTGATTCTGAGGTAGAGCCCGTAAATTTAGGTATGAAGATTATTGAGGCATCATTATGAACGATGAATTATTAAAATATTACAATCGTGAATTAGCATTTGTGCGTCATTTAGGTAAAGACTTTGCTGAGAAATACCCAAAAGTAGCTGGGCGTTTAAAGCTTAGTGAAGATCATGTTGAAGACCCTCATGTATCACGGCTTATTGAATCGTTTGCATTTTTAACAGCCAATATTAGACAAAAGCTAGATGACAGTTTTCCTGAATTAACGGATGCTTTATTAGGGCAGATGCTACCAGATTATCAAGCACCTATCCCTTCTATGTCGATTGTAAAATTAGAAGCCGAAAACCTTTCAACCGCGGGTGTTGTCATCCCAAGAGCAAGTGAAGTTGAAACTAACGTTGATTCTATGAAGCAATGTAAGTTTCAAACCTGTTACGAAACCTACCTTTGGCCCATTGAAATCACTAAAGCCCAGTTTGATAACAGCCCTTTTGTAGCGCCTAAGCCGCGTTGGCATGAAAAGGCAAAGTCTATATTTAAGTTAGAGCTAACCGGTGAATACAAGGGCGTTTCGCTTGCAGAAACTGGTTTAGAAAAACTTCGCGTATATATAAACGGGCAGTGGCACCATACTCTTAAAGTGTACGAACTGTTATTCAAACACAGCATTGGTATAGCCATAGATAATGGCGTAGAAGGCATTAAATACTTATCAAAAAACCAATTAAAAGCGGTCGGGTTTGAAACACACGAAGCGGTTGTTCCCTACTCTCAGCGCTCTGCTGCCGGTTATCGTTTATTGGTTGAAAACTTTACTTTTCCTGAGAAGTTTCGTTTTTTTGAACTTGAAGGCATACGCGGCGCATTACCTAAAAACTCCAACAAATGTGATATCTATATATACCTTGATACTGAGTCAAGTGAGCTTGAGAAACAGGTTGATGAGGATATGTTTTTACTCGGGTGTACGCCAATAATTAACTTATTTGAACAAGAACTTGAGCCAATTCGCCCTGAGATAAGTGAATACGAGTATCAACTTGCACCGCGTTATATGGACTCAGAAATTTCTGAAGTGATTGGTATTTCAGAGGTTATAGCGTTTGATCACAAAGGTAATAAACAAGTCGTAGCGCCATTTTATGGTCAAACTCATCCAAATTATCAAGGTCACGAAGACCTATTTTGGCATATAAGAAGAGAAACAGCGTCGTGGGCGGGCGGTTATGTAGAGTCTGGCACCGAGACATTTATGTCATTGGTAGATGCCAAATTTGAAAACAGCGCTATGGAATATGGTGAAGGTAACTCTGTACTCACTGTACGCGCACATTGTAGCAACCGTAATTTACCAGCGAGTATGCCATTTGGCGACGATGAGCTTGGATTACTAATGCCAGAGCGCGGCGATGTAATTAAAAAAATTCGTTGTTTAGCGCCTTTTACACATGCAGTTAGACCCGTATTAGCCGATGCAACGCGCTGGCAGCTTGTTAATCATTTAACACTCGATACGTTTAGCGGTGAAGATGCGTGTAATAAATTAAAAGAAGTACTTCGTCTGTATGACTTTAGAGCATCGCCTCAAACCAAAGGGCTAATAGATAATATATATCGCGTTAGTATTGAGCCTGCAACCGCGCGTGTTATTCAAAAAGGCAGGGTAAGTTTTGTAACTGGCAGCGAGATAGAAATTACTTTTGCTAACGATGATTTTTCGGGCAGTGGCATGTTCTTTTTTGCCGCAGTGTTGGATCATTTCTTTGCTCAGTTTGCCGCTATAAATAGTTACACACGTTTGAGCTTGCGCTTAAAAGAGCAAGAGCAAATATATTATCAGTGGCCTGCGCGCGTAGGTGATAGACCACTACTATGATAAAGCAACTGATTGCCCAAGCTTCTCAAGTCGATTTTTATAAAGCGGTTTTCATTATTGAAAACCAGCTTAGAAAGCGTGGCTTAGATTATCGCCACGTCGGTTACGATAGCAACCCAAAGCAAGAACTAATAAAATTTACGGCCACCCAAAAGTTTGGCTACCCGGGAAATGCAATTACTAAGCTAGAAGAAACTGGCTTTGAAGATGGTCTGCACAAGGTCAATATGCAGGTTTCATTTATGGGGTTAACTGGCTGCTCTGGTGCATTACCGCAATTTTATAGTGAACTGGTTATGCAAAGGCTGCGCTATAAAGACACGACCATGCGCGATTTTTACGACATGTTTAATCATCGTCTGATCTCTTTGTATTACCGAGCTTGGAAAAAATATAAGCCTTCATTAAACCATGTAAACAATGACAAAAATAAAGACCCATATACCAAAATATTGGGGCTATTAAGTGGTGGCTATAATGAGCATCAGTTGCATTTTTCGGGTTTGTACAGTCGAAAAATTCGTAACGCATTTGATTTACAAAGTGTGCTTAGCTCATACCTAGGTTGCGAAGTAAAAATAAAACAAATGGTTGGTCAATGGCATGAACTTCACCAACAAGAGCAAACACGCCTTGCAAGCCAAGTATTATTTGAAGGTCAGCATGCGCAGCTAGGTGTAGATACCATGCTAGGTAAAAAGGTTTGGGATGTCTCTTCTAATATTGAAGTGCATATAAAATCAAACGATCCAAAAAAAGCAAAACTTCTTTTACCCAAAGGGGCTTTGTTTGAACTCGCAAACAAAATTACTAAAGACTACGTTGGAAACTCAATTCAGTTCCGCTTAGTTATTGAAACTGACTTTCAGCATTTAGGCGCCGCTCAGCTGGCTAAGAATGACTGCCAATTAGGCGCAAATTCTTTTTTAGCGGTACAAAATAACAAATCAAAATCTAACCCTACTAAGTTATCGTTTAAGGGATAATTAAAATTAAAAGGAACACTGTATGTCTTCGATGACACTCAATAAATTAGTTGAAAAACTAAGCCCTGATTGCAGAAAAAGCCTAGAGGCGGCGGTTGCAATTTGTAATAGCAGAAGCCACTTTACAGTGGAGCTTGAACATTGGTTACTTGCCATGATTGAGCAGCAACTAGATGATGTTAGACTTATTTTTGGCTCTTTTGACATTGATATTGAAAAAGTAAAACAAGACTTAAATCAATCTTTAGAAGCGTTTAAAACCGGTAGTGAGTCATCACCTAGTTTGTCTGTACATGTTACTAGCTTATTAAAGCAATCTTGGTTAAGTACCAGTATTGAGTTTACAGATAATCAAATTCGCAGTGCCTACGTTATTTATACGCTTGTAAAAGACGATACCTTATCGAGCTTAGTAACCCGTTGCAGTAAGTTATTTAATAAAATAGAGCCAGGGCAGTTGCTTCATGCGTGGCCAGAAATAGTTGCTCAATCGCAAGAGCGTAATCACTCAGTACAAAACACGGCTAGCCAATCGGCTACAAACTCTAAAACCCCGAGCCTTGACCAATTTACTGTTGATTTAACTGCTCAAGCAAAAGCCGGAAAAATAGATCCCATTTTAGGACGCGACTTCGAAATTCGCCAGATGGTTGATATTTTGACCAGACGCCGTCAAAACAACCCTATTTTAACCGGTGAAGCGGGTGTAGGTAAAACAGCCGTAGTTGAAGGCTTAGCTTTAAGAATTGCACAAAAAGATGTACCGGCCGTGCTGCAGAATGTGAAAATTCACAGCTTAGATTTAGCACTATTACAAGCTGGCGCAGGTATGAAAGGCGAGTTTGAAAATCGTCTTAAATCATTAATTAACGAAGTAAAAAATTCAGTTAACCCGGTTATTTTATTTATTGATGAAGCTCATACAATGATTGGTAGCGGTGGAGCCGCAGGCCAAAACGATGCTGCTAACTTATTAAAACCAGCACTTGCTCGTGGCGAACTTAGAACCATTGCTGCTACAACGTGGGCTGAATATAAAAAGTTTTTTGAAAAAGATGCAGCTCTAACACGCCGCTTCCAAGTGGTAAAAGTAGAAGAGCCAACGCCAGAAAAAGCAGTGGCTATGTTACGTGGTTTAGTGCCCGTAATGGAAAAACACCACAAAGTATTTATTTCTGAACAAGCACTCGAAAGTGCAGTGCACTTATCGCATCGCTATATTACGGCAAGGCAACTACCCGATAAAGCGGTGGCATTATTAGATACAGCCTGCGCGCGGGTGGCAATGAGCCAAGCATCTACACCAAACACTATAGAGCAACTTGTAAATCGATTAAGCGAAATAGAAACACAAGTGCAGATGCTACACCGTGAACAAAAAACAGGTTTAGATCATTCAGTGCAACTAGATACACTTAAAACTGAACTTGTAACTATTGAAGAGCAGTTAGCGCCGTTAACTGAGCAGTTTAATGTAGAAAAAGAAATTGTAGCTGAGCTTAATCAGGCACTCGAGTCTATTAACTCAGAACAAGAAAATTCATCAGATGAAATTTTAGCCAATCTTAAGCAGAGTAAAGAAAAGTTAACTGCTTTTGAACATAACATGGTTCATTGGCAAGTAGATGAAGAGCTTATTGCACAGGTTATATCAGATTGGACTGGCATACCTGTAGGTAAAATGCACGAAGATGAAATACATGGCATTTTAAACCTTGCACAGCAAATGAAAAAACGTGTTGTAGGGCAAGACTATGGGTTAGATTTAATCGCTAAGGTAGTGCAAACATCTCGCGCCCAACTAGCAGATGAAAGCCGACCTAACGGCATTTTTATGTTGGCAGGTCCAAGTGGTGTAGGTAAAACCGAGACTGCACTTTCGCTTGCACAAGAAGTGTATGGCAGTGAAGAAAATGTCACCATTATTAATATGTCTGAGTTCAAAGAAGAGCACAAAGTATCACTACTGCTTGGTTCACCTCCTGGGTATGTAGGTTATGGCGAAGGTGGCATATTAACCGAAGCCGTAAGAAGAAAACCGTACAGCGTAGTATTGCTCGATGAAATGGAAAAAGCTCACCCTGGTGTACAAGATATTTTCTATCAAGTGTTTGATAAAGGTACAATTAAAGACGGTGAAGGCCGTGATATCGACTTCAAAAATACAATCATTATTATGACCTCAAATGTGGGAACTGATACCACCATGAGTTTATTTGAAGACGAAGAAAGTAAACCTAGTATCAAAGGTTTATTAAAAGCATTACAAGATGATTTACTCGCATCATTTAAACCTGCTTTTTTAGGGCGTATTAATGTAATACCTTACATTCCACTAAGTGACGATATTCTTACAGAAATTGCATCACTACAAATTGATAAAATAATTAAACGCGTTAATAAGCATTACGATGCTGAGCTTAAATATGAAAATGACGTAATAGAATATATTATTGATAATTGTCAAAATGCAGGGTCCGGTGCTAGGAACATTCATACCATTTTGCAAAATAAATTATTGCCTTTGTTGTCGGAAGTTTTACTTTCTAGCATGATTGATGACAAAAAAATAAATAGTATATCGCTATCAGTTAAAGATAATGAATTTAATATTGAGTTAAATTAAAGTTTATTTAATTTAACTTAGTATTAAGGTTGTTTCTTTATTTTTAGGGTATTATAATTTTGGTGCCTTAAATCACTACATGGAATTTTGAGACATTGTCTTCATCTAAGGAAAGGAATCTGAAGGCCTTTTCATTGCTGTATTAAAGATAATGATTTCAAAGGAATTTTTGGGAAACCAAAGTAAATAATCCAGTCTAAATGGATAACATTGTTTAATTAAAAGGAGCATTATCAAATGCAAGCAAATACATATTTAAAATACGGTTCAATCAAAGGCGAAACTACAGCTGAATCTTTCAAAGATTTAATCACAGTATTATCTTTAGATTGGAACGTAAGCCGTGAAATTAGCGCAGCAACTGGTACAGCAATGGACCGTGAGTCTAGCTCTACTCGTCTTGGCGACGTTACTATCACTAAACTTCAAGATAAAGCATCTCCGGATCTTTTCAAAGAAGCGACAATTGGTAAAGGCTTACCAGCTATTTTCCATATCACTAAACAAGGTGATAAAGTTGAAGAAATCATGAAAATCGAACTTACAGATGCGATGATTTCTAGCTATTCAGTGTCAGTACAAAACGATCGTCCTATTGAAACAATCACTATCAGCTACACAGAAATGATGATGACTGTTACTCCAACAGACGACAAAAATAACATTACTGCTCCACTTGTATACGGTTACAGCGGTGTTAAAGGTCAACAAATGTAATATTTGTTATCTTATAATGGCTCTGGGCTTTTGCTCAGAGCTTTTTTTGATCTTTAGGATGGGAAAGGCAAGGAATGCAAACAGCAACACAAAATAACAACGTAATTCAGATTAGCACCCCTGCTGGTAAAGATGCCCTCTATTTAACTCGTTTTGTTGCCCAAGAGGCAATGTCAGACTTATTTGTTATGTCTGCCAATATGTACACAATTGGCAAGCAAATAGCACATGAAGATTTGGTTGGAAAGCCAGTATCTATTAAGGTAAAAAATGCACAAGGCGGCGGTGAGCGTTACTATCATGGAATAGTAAGCCATTTGGTTTCAAACGGCAGCCGTACAGCTGATGTAGAAGAACAAAAAAACTATATAGATTACCAAGCAACTATCGTCCCGTTTGCAGCATCTATGCGCAACCGTAAAAACAGCCGAATATTCCAAAAGAAAACAATTAAAGAAATATTTGCTGACCTATTTGGCCAACACAATGTTGCCTTTAGCGATAAAACTAGCAAAACATACCCTAAATACGAGTACTGTGTTCAGTACCAAGAGTCAGACTTTGACTTTATTCAACGATTGCTTCAACAAGAAGGTATTTTTTACTTTTTTGAGCATACCAACAGCAACCATACCTTGGTATTAGCTGATGATATTACCGCTTATGAAGTGTGCGACGAAGCAAAGGTAGTTTACTCAACTGGCCATTTAAGCGAATCTCATGTATCACGTTGGCAGGGCGGTTTAAGTATTGCGCCAGGCAGCTTTAAACGCGTTGGTTACGATTTTAAACAGCCATCACGCTACCCAGATGGTGAGCAAGCTAATCCAGAGTTACCGACGCAATCAGTATCAGAAATTTTTGAATACACGGGCGAGCAAGAATGCCACCCGCGCGCAGCTAATTTAGCATCTGTTCAGCTTGAGTCATTACAGCGAGACATGAAGCTTTCTAGTGGTCGCAGTGATTGTCGTTCATTTACAGTGGGTAAACTCTTTAGCTTTAAAAAGCATGAAGATCCACGTCTTGAAGGTAAAACATTTGTTATTACCTCTATGATGACGTCAATAACGGTGCCTAATCAGTCTGGCTCTCAGCAGTCGTCAGTAGAAGAAGTGTACTCGAACCATTTTGAATGCGTACCCAAAGATATACCCTACAGAGCGCAAATAAATAAGAAAAAACCAGTTATAAACGGTGTGCAAACGGCAATCGTAACTGGCGACAGCGCCGATGAAATAATGATTGACCAATATGGTCGCGTAAAAGTGCAATTTGACTGGGACCGAGAAGGTAAAAAAGATTCAAAAAGCTCGTGTTGGATCCGTGTTGCGCAAAATTGGGCAGGTAAAAAGTGGGGGGCATTTTTCTTCCCTCGGGTAGGCCAAGAAGTACTTGTAGACTTTATAAATGGCGACCCAGACCAACCAATTATTAGCGGAGCAGTGTACAACGCAGATTTAATGCCTCCGTATGCACTACCTGGCGAAAAAACACAAAGTGGTATTAAAACACGCTCTACCAAAGAAGGCGGAGCCGATAACTTTAATGAGCTAAGGTTTGAGGATAAAAAAGGCAGCGAGCTGGTTTATATTCAAGCAGAAAAAGATAAGCAGCTTTACGTAAAAAATGACCAAAACGACAAAACAGATCACGACCATAATATTGAAATTGGCAACGATCGAAAAGTTGATATTGGCAATAATGAAACACTAAAAGTGGCTAAAAATCGCAGTGACGATATAGGTGAAAACGACACGTTAAAAGTGGGTAAAACACTTAATATTGAAGCTGGTGATGAAATAGTAATTAAAACAGGCTCTGCACAAATTAAAATGAGCAGCAGCGGTAATATAACTATAGAAGGCACTAATATAGACATTAAAGGCAGTAACGTTAAAGTTGATGGTAGCGCCATTACTTTATCTGCCGGCATGATTAAATTAAATTAGTGCAGTTATGGAAATAATAAATAGCTTTTATACAGGGCATAGAAATGGCATTAATAATAATGGTTACGTTGTATATTGCCGTTACGGTTTGCCGTATTTAATTTGTTTGCCAATAAATAGGCCAGATGATCCATTGCTAAATCCTGCATTAACGCATTTAAAAGCTATGGATGGTTATTATGCTAATCAGTTTTTAAGTAATTTACATAATGCTTTAAATAGTGAAGATACCATAGCCGCTTTGTATCAGTACGCATTACAAAGCCCGGTATCAATTTCGGATTATAGTAAGGCAGAATTAGTTGATACCTTATCGGGTTTAGTTTCTCAAAGTAAATTATTAATTATTCCTTTATTTGATTAGTTTTATTGTCAAAAAGTAAATAAGACAAGGAGTCTTTATGGGTAAGCCCGCAGCTACAATTGGTCATATGCATGTATGCCCTAAAACCACAGGTACAGTCCCGCATGTTGGCGGCCCTGTTGTGGTAGGCTCAACTAATGTATTAATAGGTAGCATGCCCGCAGCACGTAAAGGCGATATGTTAGTGTGTATTGGCCCACCCGACAGCATAAAGTCAGGCTCTGGTAGCGTAAAAATTAACGGTAAACCCGCAGCTCGAATGGGTGATGATAGCTCCCACGGCGGAAAAATTGTTGTTGGTAACCCTACTGTATTAATAGGTGGCTAACCTTGCTGTCTACTTACATAAGTAATCATCAAGCACAATTGCTCTGTATTAGTAAGGCGCAGTGCTGCCCGTTTACTTCTGTAGGTTATGTAAAAACACTTAAAAAAAAGCTGTTAGAAACAACGTGGCTAACCGCTAAAAAAAATAATACTCCTCAACACTTTACACAACCCGATTTAACTTTAATTAATACGTTAGTAACGAGTGAGCAAAGCCTTGATGTGACTGCGCAGGCATGTATAGAGGTTATGGCTAATTTACCGCAAACAATTAACCTGGCTTTTATAAACTCGTTGCTCAACAGCCCATCCCTGCATGACTTAGCAAAGGCTGTTATTTATAAAGTTTTATTACAGCAACACAGCTTTAATTTAATTGCATTAATTGACTTAAACACTATTTATCTTGCATTGGCTGATAGTACCGAACAAGAGGCAACATCAGCCGAAACAGTGGCGCTTATCAGCGCATTCAACCCTAATGCAAACATACAAGTACTAAAGCATGTGTTTGATGAGCTATGTAAAAGTAAGCTTGTTAATTCACCGTTAATGTCGCTTTTTTTATTATCACTAAGTTGGGAACAAGTAAACGCATTAAGTAATTACGCAAGCAATGTTTTAACAGTAGATGACACTTTGCATGTGCTATTACAAAGTGGCTATGTAAAGCTAGTGCCCTTAGCGTGTATGTCGTTGAACCAAGTAGAAAACCCAACAGCTATTATTGCCTTAATAAGGCGAATGCTCGGTGATAAGCTCGATTTACTCGTAAGCTATGACATTCAAGTAAGTGCGTTTAATGCTGAACAACAAGCACTAGTGGCTTTTAAACAGCAGTTACAGCAAAACTGGCCTAAGTACGAGGAGGAGCTTTGCTTACAAAGGTTTGTAGCTGGAAAATCTCTTAATAAAAGGTTAAACGCAATAGAAATGTCGGCAATGGACTGTTATAGCCAAGCAATATTTAATTTGTATACCTACTACAAATCGATGGCTAAAAATGTAAAAGCAGAGGCGCAAGGATGAAGGCGTTTAATGTAAACGTAAGCTGTTTTTCTACGCCTTTGTCGCAAGACATAGATACACTGCTATATGCAGATACCCCAAATCCACCTGACGGTATTATTTGGCAATCATGGAATGCCTGTATTTATGATTGCATAGTAAAAGCGAAAGAACTTTTTGCAAAAGTAGAAGACTCAAACTTGCCACTTGTATGGTTATTGCCAGCACTTGCGTACCAAGATGAGCTAAAGCAGCTTTTAGCAAAAAGTTTTAAACAGTTGTTCCCTGAGCATGTAGAGCACTTATTATTTTATGGCGCTGTTGGTGCTAATACGTTAGTGCAGTTGGCGGTGCAAAAAAAATGGGATAAGGCAAACGTGATTGCCATTGATGCTACCTATAAAGCCGATAAAAACAATGAGTGGGTATACTTAGGAGTAGGTGGTGCACTCGCGACTATTGAAACGGCTCAAATTGGCTGGATGCAAACTAGTCATGACTTTGCTCCTTCAATAGATTTTATAAAGCACGACCAACTAGGCGGTATATTTTCAAAAATTGCACAGGATAATAAAGACCATATAGATCTTATATTTGCACCTGGCAACGGCATACATCAGCAAAGTGATGTTTGGCTGACTAATTTACAATTGCTCAGTAATTTAATTAATGAGCATACACATTATGAATTACCTAATTACAAATTAGGTAAAATTGGTGCGCTTGAAGGACTCGTCAATTTATATCAATTGACCTCAAGCCCGGCTATTGTAAATCACTTTAAACACGTGTTAGTGATTTCTCAAGAACAATCAAAATATCAGGCCGCAGCATCATACTTATGGATAAGTGAGGAAGTACACAACTAATGCAAAGTAATACGGTTGTTTTACAAGGAACGAGTTACCCCATTTGCCTAGTTGCTGGCAAAGGCCAAACGCCGTCAGGTTATGCGCCAACTGTGGCAAACACCCCTGAAACGGCTAAACAACAAATAGCTCAAATTGGTGGTGCGTTAACAGGTGACGCTGCCAAACGTCTTGATGTAATTAATTTATTAAATAGTGCTGGCGTTAACTGCCTACGCAGCGCATCAGCTCGCGAAACCGCAAGCGTACTTACCCAAGCCTTAGTAAGTGGCGCAGTAACGTGTTTCCATCAAAAAGCAAAGTCGGCCATTCAAGTAAGCGATAATACTAATAGTGGCTCAGCGGGCAAAAAGTCGAACAAAAAATCAAGCTCAACCGCATCAGGTAAAAGCGCATCGCAAGCACCCGCTAAAAATACGGGTGGTGCAAGTAATAACACCGCAAGTGAAGAGCCCATTACAAATCAAGAGTGCCGATCAGATCCAGTTTCAATGCTCTCTGGCGAAGAAATTCTCCCGCTTATCGACTTTACCCTAGCAGGCAGCCGCCAATTAGTGTGGCGACGTTTGTATCGCTCATCTCATGCTGATGTGTGCACAACAATGGGTAATGGTTGGCGCCACGACTTTATGGCAAGCCTTACCGAGCATTATTTGCCGCCCCCAAAAGTGGGCCCTAAGCAAAAAGGCACTTACTGGCTAGAGTACCAAGACGAGCACGGCGCTAAACATAAATTTGAAAAGGTGAAACCTGGCCAATCAAGCTATCAGTTAAGTAGTAACCTTGCGCTACATTACCAAACAAATGGTAAGCAAGTACTTGTAACACCAGATGACCAACACCTTACGTTTAAACCAGGCGAAAGCGCGTGGCTGCTTGAAAAAATAATTAACGAAAAAGGCCAAAGCATCGCGTTTTATTACGATGCTAAAGAGCGCCTACACCGTATAGAAGTAAATAAAGTACGTGGCTGTATAATTAGCTACAACGCGCAAGGTTTATTAAGCAAAATAGCAGCGTACTGCACCGATAAAAACAACAAACAACAATTGCTATCGCCATTACTAGCAAGCTACGAGTACGACGAAAACAAAAACCTTGTTCAGTCTACTAATCAGCAAAACGAAACTGAGCGCTACGCGTATAACGCCGCTAACTTATTAACAAAGCGTACCCGAGCCAGTGGCTTCAGCCATCATTTTGAGTGGGATAGCTACTCACCCAGCGCTAAATGTATAAAGCAGTGGGGCGATAACAACACCTATACTTACCAGTTTGAATATAACTTAGAGGCTGGTGAAACAACCTGTATAGACTCTCGCGGCCACAAAGAGCACTTTGTACATAACGCACAAGGCAAACTGTTAAAACATACCGACCCTAACGGCAACGTTTGGCAATATACATACAATACACAAGGCCAAAAACTCAGTGAAATTAAGCCTGATAGCAGCACAACGCGCTATAGCTATACACCTTTCGGCCAATTAGAAACAATAACGCAGCCAGATGGTAGCCAAACCCATTTTGCTTACAACCAACTTGGGCAACGTGTACTAACTACCTTACCTGATGGCCAAACCATTACGCGTAAATACAGTGTGGCTGGCTTATTACAAAGCGAAACCTTTGGTGATGGCCGCACCACATTATACAGCTACGATAAGCTCGGCCAGTTAACTCAGCATATTAATAAAAATGGTCAAATCACCAAGTTTATTTGGAACGAGCAAGGCGAGCTATTAGCAAAGCATCATAACGATGAGTTAATACGTTACAGTTATGACAGCCTAGGCCGCGTAAATGCCACACTGAATAACGCAGGCTTACTCACTCAATATAAATACAATGAGCACGGCCAGCTTACACAAACCATTGCCTTTGATGAAAACGAGCCTGAAAATAAGCAGCATCAATACTTTAGCTACGACGAAGCAGGGCGGTTAATTAGCTCGCAAAACAGCAAAGGCCACACCACCGAGCAACACTTTGAAGGGCTAAGCCAACCGCATTGTGTTATTCAGCCCGATGGCAGCGCACTGCATTTAACGTACGACAAAGAGCGCAACTTAACAGCCATCGAGCGAAGCGATGGTCACGTATACCGCATAAGTTACGACGCGAACGAAAACCCAACGCAAATAACCGGGTTTGATGGCACGCTACAGCAATATAAGTACGATGCCTGTAACCGCTTAGCCTCAGTCACGCAAAGCAACAAACGCCATGTAAAAATAGAGCGCGACAGCCTTGGCCGTGTAACTGCGCAGCATGCAAGCCTTGCAAGCGACTCACATATTGTTAATAACGCCAATTATTACAGCTACACAAAGCAAGGTAAAATAGCGCGTGCACATAATGCGCAATCAACACTTAAACAACGCTTTGATAAAGGCGGGCGGCTACTGTGCGCCGAGCAAGTTAATAACCAGCAACAAGCGCATACCTTAAAATACAGCTACGACGAATACGGCAGAAGGCAAACCCTTACCCTGCCAGATTCAACCACGCTTAAATACAGCTACAACCAGTTTGGCCAGCTAAGTACTATTCACTTACAGCAAGCCAACAGCAAAGAGGTTGAACTTGCACAGCCGCTCGTAACATTAAGCTACGACCGCCAAGGTAATATTAAAACCCAGCAGTTTGGTAACAGCATTACCCTCAATCAACAGTTTGATGTATTTAACCGTTTAACGCAGCAACAGCTCACGCACCCAGCACAAGCATTATTTGATACCTGTACGTACAATTACGACAGCATCAACCAGCTGATTGCCCGTAAAAACGAAGGCGTAAGCAGCCAAAACATCAATTTTGAATACAACAGCTTAGGCCAGTTAATACAACAAACTTTAGCAAGCTCACGCGCTGATACAACCACGCACTACCAGTGGGATAGCTTTGGTAACCCGCAAAGTCAGACTGTTCAATCAAACACAAGCGATGCAGACCTTAGAGATACAGGCGAGCAGGGTATAGAACATGATGCAGCCAGTAATGAGCATACAGCCAGCTCTTCTATTGATTTAACACGCGCCACCCATAGCGAATACAATGAGTTAGCACTAAATAGTAGTGAAAGTAGTAGCAAAAATAGTAGCAACGCTGACTCAGTAATAAACAATAAAAGTACTAACAACACCACAATAAACAGTGCCACCGACGCCGACCGCCTAACACAACTTGGCGACAGCGACTTTTACTACGACGAGTTTGGTAACCAAATACGCGAAACCGGTAAAGGCATTAAAACCCGCCGTGAATACAACGCATTTAACCAATTAAGTTGTTTTAATAATAACGGCACGCTCACCCAATACGACTACGACCCACTCGGGCGTCGTATTGCCAAGCACACCGAACACGGTAAGATTGACTACATTTGGGACAACGACCAGTTAATCGGTGAATGCCAACATGGTGAATATACCTGGTATATCAACCTGCCAAATCAATTTCACCCAGTCGCATTGATTAAACAAGGTGAAGTGTATTACTACCACCTAGACCAACTGAATACCCCACGTTTTGTAACAAACAACAAAGCAGAAGTGGTGTGGGAAAACCAAGCCGATGTGTATGGTTATGAAGAGTTAAAAGCAGAATCAAATAAAGAAGACTCTTTCACTCAACCAATCCGTTTTCAGGGACAGTATTTAGACGAGGAAAGTGGCTTACATTACAACCGTTATCGCTACTACAGCCCCAAACAGCAACGCTTTATAAACCAAGACCCGATTGGATTAGTGGGTGGCATAAATCACTATCAATATGCACCGAATCCGGTTAATTGGGTGGATCCGTTTGGGTTGAGTTGTAAAGAAGATGAAGAGAGAAGATTAAAAGCAAGCTTAAAAAAAGCATTTAACGAAGGCCTAATTAGTGAGGAGTTACAAAGGGATTTACTTGAAGCCGCTCAAATTGGATTTATCACGCCAAAAGAGATTAAGCAGGGGATTATTTCGGGAAATCCCACTTCATTGCTTATATTGGGAGGAGGAGATAACTCAAGCCCAATGACCTCTCAGTCTATTATCGATGAAAGTATTGGAGAGCCGCTTTCTATAGATGCATTGATTCATTCAGAACTAGATAAAGTGACTAGTTTAATATGGAAAGAGGGTGAAGAGTTTAAAAACCACGTTTTAATTAATTACCATTTAGATCCTGATATGCAGGTTTTAACACGTGATGAGTTTTTATCACTTGCAGTGTATACTACAAACCTTTACAAGCCCATAAATTCTGGGCTTAGGGGGTTTTCACCTAAGGATAAGGAAAAATGGGCTAAGGCCGTTGCTGATACTGATCAAGCGTTAATTAAATTGGCGGAAAACCCATTGTTGAGGTATGAGGGACAGGTTATTCGTGGAGATCAATTCAGTGATGACTTATTAGAGGAGTTGTTCCCTATTGGTGGCATACACCATGAAAAAGGTTTTAAAAGTTCATCGAGTAATTTAGATAAGCCCTTCGATGGCAATACTAAAATACTTATAACTTCTAAAACAGGGATTAATATTGCTAACAATGCTGCAGTCAAGCCAGAAGAGGAAGAAGTATTGTTTAAGTCAGGAACGAAATTTAAAGTTATTAGCCGTATAAAAGTAAATGGAACAAACTTCATAGAGTTGGAAGAGGTTTAAAATGAGTGAAAAAAAATATTATGATGATTCTGGTGAGTTAATTACCTCTTCCATAATAATTCGAATGTTAGAAATGGAAAATAAAATTCCTAATGATCTTCGATTTCCTTTTATGACAAATAAATTGAGTGGCTCCAGAGAGCCTCATAAAACCCAATGGATGTCATCATATAATGTCTATCGCATTGCTGTCCCAAGACCTACTGATGAGCAATGTAAAGAATATTATCAAAGAATTCAAGTTGATTGTGATGATGACATAAATCGCTTTCGAGGTGCTTTACTTGGATGTGCGCTTGGTGATGCTTTAGGCACAACTCTTGAGTTTAAGGCCCCTGGAACATTTGAGCCAATTACTGATATTGTGGGAGGAGGGCCATTTAACTTGAAGGCAGGAGAGTGGACGGACGATACTAGCATGATGTATTGCCTAGCTCATAGTCTCGTTCGTACAAAAATTTGTGACCCTAAAGATCAAATGGATTTGTACCATAAATGGTGGAAAGATGGTGTTTTCAGTGTAAATGGGAAGTGTTTTGATATTGGTAATACGGTTGTCCATGCTCTGCAAAGTTATAAACAAACTGGCGATCCTATATCTGGCAATACAGATCCAAAATCGGCAGGAAATGGGTCTTTAATGCGTTTGGCACCAATACCAATTCGTTACTATGATAATTTTGAAAATGCAATTAAATATGCAGCTTTAAGCTCTATTACAACTCATGGCGCTGAAGAAGCTGTGGATGCTTGCCGTTATTTTAGTGGGTTAATTTGGGGGGCTTTGCATGGAGTATCGAAAGAAACTTTACTCGATGGGATCTATACACCCATAGACGGGTACTGGGATGAAAACCCATTATGTCAATCGATAATTGATCTCATAGTAGACGCTAAATATAAATCTAAAAGTGCTTCGCAAATACGCGCAAGTGGTTATGTCATGCATACCTTGGAAGCAGTTTTATGGGCTTTTTATCATTCTGATACATTTGAGTCTGGTGCTTTATTAGCCGTTAATTTAGGTGAAGATGCTGACACAACAGGTGCTATATACGGGCAGCTTGCAGGTGCATATTATGGAGAACGTGTAATTAATTATCATTGGGTTAAAAAAGTGAGAGAATTTCATGTTTTTTATTTAAAAGCCCAAGAGTTTAAAGAGTTGATCGTTTCGGAAAGAAATTAATAACAATAAATAAAAGACAAGGAAATACAATGTCATCAATAAGAATAACTCAATCTATTGGATTGGGCGGCACTAACAGTTTAAATGATGTAAAAACAGTACAAGCCGCGTTAAATAAATTACTAAAACTTATCCCACCTACACAAGTTTTAGTTGTTGATGGTCGCTTAAACCCTCGTCCAGAAAACTCAAAAACTATTGCTGCTATTAAGTTATTCCAAAGCAAAGCCTTAAACATGGTTCGACCCGATGGAAAAATAAATCCGAATGATGCTACTTTTCGCAAAATTAATGAAAAGCTCGCCTTATTTAACTCTCAAAAAGCAGGAATGAAAGATCCTCAACTTTTCTTGAACAATGTAATAAAACCAACGCTGTTAAAAATCGGTTTATCATCAAAAAAAGCAGAAATCTTATTGCTGGGCACAGCGATTCAAGAAAGTCGATTGAAGTATCGTCAACAACTAGGCGGTGGACCTGCTTTGAGTTATTTTCAGATAGAGCCTGCTACTCATGATGACATTTGGGATAATTACCTAAGTTACAGAGGAGAGTTAGCATTAAAAGTTAAAAGCTTAATGACTACTGAAGATAAGTTAAAAGAGCTAAAAGAGAATGATGCTTATGCATGCGCCATTGCTAGAATCCACTATTTAAGAGCACCAGCCGCCTTGCCAGAAGCTAATGATACTAATGCGCAGGCTCAGTATTGGAAAACTTATTACAATACGCCACTTGGAAAGGGTACTGTGCAAGAGTTTATCCATAATTGGCAGACATATGGAGTAAGTATATGAATGTTTTTAAGGCCTTAATTTGTACTCTACTATTAACGATAAGTCATACCGCTTTCGCATCAGAGTGCTTAAATATAAAAGTAACTAAGCCTATAAAAATTGATGACAAAACAGGGCTATTGCAGTCATTGAAGTTTGAGCAAGTTAAATTACTCCACAAAGATAAATCAGGTATTTGCTTACCTACGAGGGATACCTACATTTTGTCTTTTAGTGAAGGGATCCCTTTTATTGCTACTCGATTAAAAGGTCATACGCCAGAAATAATATTGCTCGAAAAAGGCAAACATTATTATGCATTAATAAAGTTTTATGCAGGTAACAAATTGCAAGTACTAAAGGGATATCAAATCATCAACTCAGAGCTATACGCACTACCTAATTTCACTTTGAGTAGTAATGTAAGCAATATTAGTATTGATGAAGGGGTTATTAGCGTAAAGAATACTAAGTTAGTTGAAGAGCACTCTATTGATTCAGTTACGCTTTATAACTTTGATTTATCAGGTGTATCAGTTAAGCATTAAGTAATGTACTTACTAAATAACTATAATATTGAACTATCAAGGGTATTTAAAAAGCATGATAAAAAGTAACCTTGGTAAGTTTTTTCTGATAACAGCCTTGTTTTTTATTGCACCGTGTAATGAAGCTCAAGGTGCCTCGCAAGTTATATTTAAATGTAATGTGGATGTGCCTCCACCTCCACCTCCACCTAATGAGCCTATTATTAGCAAAGTAGGTAATAAATTTCACTTACCCGAAAATTCAGCTCATATGAAAGGGCTATAATGGTGAAAACAATAGCTACTTTTCTTTTTGCTATTGTAATATGTTTTAGTGGGATGGCAGGAACTCTTTTTCCTAACCTTGATATTAATGATCCTAACTTATCGCAAGATAAAGTCATGCGCCAATGTCAAAAAAGCTTAATGTATGCACCTCAAGAGCTTGATGCTTGGTGTGATAAAGCTTATAAAATGGGAAATTGGCAAGCTCTGGAATTAGTAGGCCTTCATAAAGGTGATGGAAGCCGCTATATTGCTGAGGCAAAAAAGCATGCTGCAGAAGGCGATCCTGATGGTATCTTAGCTTTAGCTTATGTATATAGCACTGGACGTTTTGTTACTAAAGATCTTTATTTAATTTACACTGAGCTAGGCGACTTAGAAAAGGCTGCTGCACATAAACGCTTTTTAGATGAAAGTAACTATGAAAAAGTCAGAAAAGAAATGTTTGAAAAGCAACTTAAGGATTCGGGCATTTCTTTAGATAATTAAGAAATGAGCATTTACTTAAACTATTTATAATTAGTACAAACCATTAAAGTTATTGCATTTTTAAAGGAGCTATAAACGCCTAAGCTAAGGCACTATAGAAATGATATGGAACAACAAAACCAACAAACATTAACTAACCTTGTTTACGATATATACGAAAACCCAACTTTAATAGAAGAGCATCAAGTGCTTATCATGCCCTTGTTGAGCGATTTAGTTGCTAGTGCGCCAGCTGGGTTTGAGGGTATGGCGACGATGATTAATACCCATATTTCTAATGGGTTTAAATTCAAGAACCCTAAAATACAAAAATTTGAACTTGAATCAGGGCTTTTAAAACTTAAAACGTATTTTCAAAAAATAAACCTTTAATACCTACCTCTCTTTATTATTGAGCGCCCACATTTTTAATTTTAATGCAGCACAAGTGCTGCATTCGTTTTTCTCATTAAGGATGATGTATGAGCCTTATTACCACGAGTATTTTAATGCTGTTTTTACAGCCTTTATTTGTATATTTAGCTCTTTTTAAAGAGTCTGAGCAAAGTGCCCGAAACCGTTCCCTAGATAACGAGGATGCTATGTATCTATTTATAGCGCCAGGGTTAGCTGTATTTTATCCTGATGACTTTTGGCAGGCGGTACTTTATTTAGGAACTGTATGCCTATTAGGTTTAATGCTCGCCATTATTGTAAAAAGCAAAGCTAAAAAACGATTAACAAGGGATGACGCTATCGGGTTTACTATTGCCAGTTTTTTATTTTTTTGGCTTATAAAATTAATTATTGGTGGGATAGGGTATCTTTTTAGCGAAAATGCCGCGAATGGTTCCGCGGCCGACATAGGCCAGCAAGCTTATTCATCAACTTCAGGTGAGCTTTTAAACTGGGGGTATTTATATTATCAGTTTTGGCCAACGCTATACTTTTTACTATCTATGTTAATCACTTTAGCTATAAAAATAATTGAAAGCCGGTTTGATAAACATTCAATTTCAGGCTCGCTGTTAATTTTGGGTGCAGTTTTAGCTGGCGTATCACCGTTATTTGGCAATGCTTTTATTTTAGGTGTGATAGCTAACTTTTTTATATTTTTTGTTGTGTGTACGGCATGCATAGAAATTGATAAAAAGAGCGACCCTTCAGCCGGTGCTATTAGTATTATGTATGCTTTTTTGCTTATGGGCGGCATCATGTTTAGTGGCATTGGTAAATTAATATATACACTATTTTATAATTAGATTAGTGATTGTTTTTTGGTTAAAAAACATGCAGTATAATTGTACCTAATTAGACCCCTACTTTTTCAGTATAAATATGGCTGGTGTAATTAATTAGCCATATATATTAAGTAGTTTATAGCTAGGCCTTGGGAGAGAGTTTGCTTTGTTTTTATCGCGCTTAAAAATTTTTGTATTGGTAATAGTCTCTATTGCCGTTGTTTTTTTTACTACATCACAGGCTTGTGCAGATATGTTTGGCTTTTTTAATAAACAAGAATTTTATTTATCGGCTCCAGTAAAAGGGCAGTTATTAGATAATGGGCAGCCAGTTGCAAACACTAAAGTGATGCGCTCACTTACCTATGGCGATGAATACGTTGATGAAACCACAACAGATGAACAGGGTTATTTTACCTTCACAGAAAAAACAATAAAAACTGGTAAACCTTCTAATATGTTTGATAACGACTCGCTGGTTCAACATATTTATTTAGAAAACGGCACGCCAGAAGGGATTGTTCTATGGTACACACTTGTTTCAATTCATGAAGATAGCGATACACTCAAAGCGCTTCTTGCACACTTAGAGTGTGATATTGGCCAAGAGCCACAAACTTATGATATTCCAATTAAAGAAGATACAAGCCATACTTTTGCGATATACACATCATGTAAACTTTAACTATTTATTTAAAGGGAACTTATATGAATACTTTGACACCCACTCAAGCCGTACAATTAGCAAACCTTGCTTATAAAGCAAAAAGTATTAAAACCACTAATTTACTCAATCGCACACTTCATGCCTCTTTGCGCGACAATTTTAATTTTTCAGTTAACCCTGGCGCAGTACAAGGGGTAACGGGCAGCTTTTTTTCTCATTTATTTAATTTAAGCACGGGCTTTGCTTTAGTAGGGCATGGGCTTGGCGCGTATGAGGGCGATTCGGTTATAACTATTCGGGGAACTAACTCGCTAAGAGATGGATTAACCGATGGGCACTTTGGCGTAAGTGGTGGGTCAAATGGCAGTATGGTGCATGCTGGTTTTAATAAGACCTTTTATAGTATGAAGCCTGCGCTGCAAGAGTTTATAGCAGCGAATATTCAAGATAAAGTGACGGGTTGCGTTCATTTAGTTGGCCACAGCTTGGGTGGTGCGTTAGCGACGCTTTCTGCTGATTGGATCAAAGCTGAGTATTCACTTCCTGTAAAATTATATACGTTTGGTTCGCCGCGTGTTGGGCTTGAAAACTTTTCTCGCGCAGCAACATCCAGAATCGATAAAATTTATCGCTGTACACATGGGGCTGACCCAGTGGCTAAAGTGCCTTTATGGCCTTTTTCGCATGCTCCGCACAATGGCCAAGAAATACGTTTAGATAGTGGACAAGGTTTAAAAGGTGCTGCTCATACTCTTGCTGGTACGCCTGGCTACTTAAACACTGCCAATAGCAATAATTGGAACAACTTAACTATACAAGCTAATCACTTTTTAAACATGCCTGTGCGTTTAAAATTTGAAGACAGAAATCAAGCATCATTTACCTCACATTGGGCAGATAAACTTGGTGCTGCATTAATTACCCTTTTAAAAGATGCAGGCTATTACAGCGCAGTTGCTGCCCAAGCAGCCATTGGAACCGGTCTCACTTTTTACGATATGTTGGCGCGAACGCTTGATAAAATAGCTAAAGCGTCAGCCTCGTTTGCAACACAAACCTTAGGTTTACTGGGGCATATGTTAGTGTTTGCAGGCAAAGTAATTAGTAAAGCGGTGGAGCTGACTTATAGCTTTATAAAATCTGTATTCGACTCAACCCTAGGCGCTTTATACAGAGCTGCAAGAGAAGGGCTTAGCGGCCTAGACTAACCTTAATTTAAATCTCAATCTCGCTCTAACAAAATAGCACCACTTTGGTTTTCGCCTAAGTGGTCGTTTTTGTTATAAATAGGGCACTTACTCATAGATAAACACCCACAACCAATACAGCCATCTACGCGGTCGCGTAGGCGCTGCATATAAGCTATGCGCTCATCAAGCTGTGCTTGCCATTGCTTTGAAAGGGCTGACCAGTCTTTTTGTGTGGGAGTGCGCTGCTCAGGTAATGTGGCCAGGGTGTGTTTAATTTCATCAAGTGTTATTCCCATGGCTTGTGCGGCTTTTATTACCGCTATACGGCGCAGCACATCTTTTTTATAGCGGCGTTGGTTGCCGCTATTTCGCCAACTACGTATGAGTCCTTTTGTTTCGTAAAAGTGTAGGGTTGATACTTTTACGCCGCTGCGCTTAGCGACATAACCTACGGTTAGGTTAGCCTCGGTTAGTTTTTTTTGATCTATTGGCATTGTTTTAAATTTCCGGTTGACCTCAATATAAGTTGAGGTTTTAAGCTTCTTTCAACATTAAAAAAGGAGCTAACTAAATGCAACAAAAACTTAAACGCAGCACTGTTATTATTTACTCAAGCGCACGTAAAAATGGTAATACGCAGGCACACGTTAACAGCTTTGCTGAGCAAAACGATGTAAGGATAATATGTTTAGATGATTATAAAATAGCGCCGTACTGTTATAACAAAAACTATAAAAGCGATGACTTTTACGCTGTATTTGAAGCACTATTAAAGTATGACCACTGGGTGTTTGCCTCACCCGTTTATTGGTACAGCACCACGGTACAAATGAAGTTATTTATTGATAGAATAACCGACTACATGGACGATGAAGCATTAAAACCAAAATTACGAACGCTGCGTAGTAAGCATTTTTCAGTGCTTTCTAATGCGTCATCAACTGAAGCGCCGGCGTGTTTTGTAGAGCAATTTAAAAATACGTTTAGTTATTTAGGTATGCAGTTTATTAATCATCACCATAAAAGTACCCAAAAGGTTGCTTAAATTGCAGCCTTTTTTGGTTGTCTCTGGTAGTTTAGTAATACGCTTAAAAACACAGGATTGTTTTATGAAATATTTACTAGGGTTAGTGCTGCTTTTTAGCCCGTTTATTAATGCTAATGAGCAACCAATTAACGGGTTTGGTAATTATTATAATGTACCCGAGCATGACAAAATTAATAGCTCTACGGTATTTAAAATAGCATTTGATGTTGCCGATGGTGCTAAAAAAGGCGAGCAAAATAATTCAATAAATTCGTTAGCGCGTTTTATTAACATGCATGTAGCGCATGGTGTAAAGCCTGAAAACATTCAACTTGCATTAGTTGTGCACGGCAGCGCAAGCGTTGATGTGTTAGCTAACAGCGAATATAAAAAACGTTTTAGCGCTGATAATAAAAACCAAGCGTTAATTGAGCAGCTACTTGCTAATAACACTCAGGTGTATGTGTGCGGGCAATCGGCAACTCACTTTAAAGTAACGCCTGAATTGCTCATTGATGGCGTAAAAATGTCGCTTTCTGCGATGACCGCGCACGCACAACTTCAACAACAAGGCTATACGCTTAATCCATTTTAATGACGCAAATAACAAAAAATATACTCTGCTTTGGCGACTCTAATACGTGGGGCTTAAACCCCGAAACAGGAAAGCGCTATGATGAAAAGACCCGTTGGACGGCGCGGTTACAGCAACAGCTAGGCAGCGGCTTTACCGTAATAGAGTCGGGGCAGCCAAACCGTACGCTTGTGAATAACCCGCCTTTTACGGGGGAGCTTAATGGTATTCGCTATTTAAAACCCGATTTGCAGCAACACGCTTTACACACGCTTATTATTGCACTTGGCACTAACGATTTAAAAAAGCGTTTTAACTTAGTCCCAGCAGATATAGCCACCGGCCTTACGCATTTTATTGGCTCTATTAAACAATTTTACTCGCCTGCTAATTTACCGAACATAATTGTTATTGGTCCTTTATTTATTAACCCTCAGCATGGGTTAAGCCGTATTTATTTAAACTGTAATCAAAAGTTATTGCCCCTAAACGCTCTCTTTAAACGTATAGCACACGAGCACGCGCTTAATTACGTTGATATATCACACCTTAACGCCCCCCTAGGGAGCGATGGTATACATTTAAATAGCCAAGGCCATAAGCAGCTTAGCGATATACTCAGCCACCTGGTTTTGCAATTATAATGTAAACAAATCAATAAATTAAAAACGTAATTTGCTTTAATTATTTTACAAGCTTGATTGCTTTTATGCCCAGATATGCAATTATTATTGCACCTGACTCACACACAGCTTCTTTAAAAAGGTGTTATGAAACAATATCAACGTAGGTCTTTAATTGCAGTATTAAGCGGTGTCGTGGTTTTTATTATATGTGCTAGCACACTAATGTACTTTGCTGCACAAAAGCTAAGTAGGCAGTTAGCGCGAGATTCAAATTATATTGTTCAACACATAGATGCTGCCGCAACAGAACGTAGAAAAATTTTAACCCGCCTAAATAACGCGAACGCTAAACAATGTAATAACAATACATTGATAGAAATGCGCCGCGCGTTGTTTGATGCACAATACGTGATAGATATTGGCTTTTTTACAAATAATGAGCTGGTTTGCACCACCGGTGCAGGAAAGCTGGCAGCTACAATTACCGATAATCCTCCCGACTACATTCGAATTGATAAATACGATAATAAACCTGTGCGCGTAAGGTACGAACCACAATTGTATTTACTTTTGTTTAGTGGCCGAGCAATGGAAGTGATAATTGTAAGGCAAGGTAATTACAATTTAATAGTCGATACGCGCGCTTTTAACGATAAAGTAATTGTATCGACCAAATGGGAAGTACTTTATAAAAACACGCGCGAGACGTTTCATTTAGCGGGGGCTAAAGGGGTTTATGAGCAGGTAAAAAATCACTCATTTTTACCTTATGAATCAATTATTAAATGCAGTACTAATAACCCCGGGTACTGCGCAGCCGCACAACTTCCGTGGAGCCAATTTTTTGCTGATAATCAATTTTTATTGATTATTTCGCTTATTTTAATTTCGTTAGCGGGTGTATCGAGTGGGCTGTTAATTGACTATAGCTTAGCGGCTAGGCGCTCAACTATCACGCGGGTGCGCAAAGGTCTTAAAAAGGGCTCATTTTATTGGACCTACCAACCCATTATTTGTTTGCAAACAGGTAAAGTGGTTGGCTGTGAGGCATTGGCCCGTTTTGAAGATAAATACGGGGTTTTATTTCCTGATCAATTTATTCCTATTATCAGAAAAACCAATTTAACGTGGCGCTTTACCCAAGCCATGATTGAAAAAGTACTTTATGAGCTAACCACCGTTGAGGCGTTACCGCGCAATTTTAAAATTTCTATTAATATTTTTCCCTACGATGTAGAAACAGGCAATATTGCGCTTTTAAAAGACATACCTGCACTCACCGATTCGCGCTTTATTATTTGTTTAGAAATAACAGAAGACGAATACTTAGACTCAACAGTTGCCCATACCCACTTTAAAAGGCTGGTTGAGGCGGGCTTTAATTTATCGATAGATGATTTTGGTACGGGTTACTCTAACTTAAAAAATCTACAAAACTTGAGCTTTCATCAGCTTAAAATTGACCGCACTTTTGTACAAGATATAACAACACAAGGCTTAAAGGCATCAATGATCCCCAATATTATGGCGTTGGTACGTAAGTTTAACTACACCTGTGTAGCAGAAGGCATAGAAACAAATGAGCAAGAAGCCATACTAAAACAAGCTGGCGTACATTATGGCCAAGGCTGGAAATACGCCAAGCCCATGGCACTTCGAGAGTTTAAAGCGTATTTAAAATTGCAAACGGTTTAAACGTGTTTTACCTCATATACGTATCAGTATGATATTTATAACAGTGTAAGGTTTTAAAATGATTAAAATAATAGCCAGCGCATTTATGGTGTTAATGCTTAGTGCGTGCTCAGCTCAATACCCAAATCAGCAAATTACCGGTAAGCAGTTTCCTACCATTAGCGGCCAAAGCCTAGATGAGAAAAGCGTAACCATACCGAGTAATTTTAAAGCCGATAAAACCTTGTTACTAATTGGCTATAAACAAGATAGCCAATTTGACATAGACCGTTGGTTAATTGGCTTAGACATGACAGGGGTTACATTACCTACTTACGAACTGCCTAGCATAGCAGGTATGGCTCCGCGTATGTTTAGTACATTTATAGACAGCGGTATGCGCAAGGGTATTCCAAAAGAGCTGTGGGGCGGGGTAATCACTATTTATGAAGATGGTGAAGCTGTGCAAAAATTTACAGGTAATAAAAACCCAAACAATACTCGCGTTGTTTTAATAGATAGCAAAGGTAAAATTTTACATTTTTACGATAGGGGCTTTTCGGTAGAGGCGCTTAATAAACTAAACGAAAAAATAAAATAAAGGGAGCCAAGCTCCCTTTAGTATTAAGTGTGTTTAAAACGCATAACTTACACTAAAGCGCGTAGTGCGTGGCATAATATAGCGGCCATTTGGGGCATCGGCATTACGTGGGTCGCCCTCTGTTATACCTTGCTCATCCGTTAAGTTATCAATGGCCAGTTGTAGTTTTATGCCTTCCATAGGTTCTAAAATTAAACCTAAGTCTACTTTTTCGTAGCCTTCAAGCGTTACTGTATTTTCGTTGTTACCAAAGCGGTCATCAACAGCCGACAGTGTGCCATATAACGTGGCATACATACCTTGTAGTTCAAAGTCGTAGCTAGGTGTGATACGCACTTGCCACTTTGGCTGACGCTGAGATTCATTTCCTTCATTGGTTGGGCTTTGCGTTATTTCGGTTTCTTGTAGTGTGGTATTTAAATTAACCGAAAAACCCGACTGATGATTAAAGTTATAATCAAGCTCAACACCGTACGCTTCGTTTGTTAAAATTTCTGCAGGTACACCTGGGCGGCGTACAAATGTATCGCCCTTAACTTCGTTAACAAACAAGGTCGCGTAAAAGTCTGTAGAGTCAGAAATTAGCTTGTAGCCAAATTCGCCTTGGGTTACTTCTTTAATTAGCTTTTCGCCGCCTTCATAAGCGCTAAAGTTATCTCTAAAGTCGTCAAAGTAAGGCATTTTATAACCACGGTTTACGCGTGCAAATACACCCATGTCATCGTTTATTGAATAGTTAATCCCCGTGGTCCACGATGTTTTACTTTCATCATAGTTAACTGTTTTGGTAATAATTCCATCAAGGCCTTCATCAACACTGTATTCTACTTCATGACTTTCGTGGCGCACGCCTGCATCTAATGTAAAGTCTTCGGCAAATTTGTATTGAGCTGTTACATAAAACGCATTGGTGCGCGCATCACCTGTTGAGCTAATATCGTGGTTAAAATCGCAGCCATTAGTGCTTTGATTACACTCAATGCCAGTTAGCGACTCGCCGCCTGCTTCTAGTACGTGGTAAGCCGTATTACCTAAACTCCACCAATCGTTTGCCGATGTACTGGCTGTGTAGTAACCAAACGTGGCTGATAAATCATCAAATTGCTTTGAAAACGCTAAATCGTTTGTAAATGAGCTAATTTCTTTTAAAACAACCCAGCGGCCAAGTTGTTGTATTGGGGTGTCGCTTGCGTACTCAGTATTGGTTACTGCACCAAATGCGGTTTGCCCATTATCGGCAACTGCACCAACCGTGGTTGCTGAGCCACTTGGCACCAACCCGTATGTATTGGCATCCCCTTTAGTTATATTAAAGCGGTCAGAAAATTGCCAACCATTATCAAGCTCTAGTTTAATGCTACCGCCTGTTACATGGCCGTCCCAGCCTCGGCCATCCCCTAAGTCAATATCGTGTGCTTGTGCATCGGGGCCGGTAAAAATGGTTGCTTGGCGGTTTAACGTGCCAAGTTGGGTATATTCTGCGTCAATCCCTTCAATATTAAGGGGGGTTGGTAAGTACCATGCACCATGGTCATCTGTTTGACGGGTATAAAAATTAAGCTCGCCGTTATCTAAATCTTTAGTGATATTAATGGTAAATTGGCTGCCTTTCTCAGAGGTAAAACCTGCATCACGAATACCCGGAGAGCTTTTTACATACCCGCCAACCATAAAGTATAAATCGTCAGTAATTTCACCACTAATAACAGCATCTACTCGTTGTAGGTCGTAATCAGATGTTGTGTATTTAAATAAGCCCTCGGTGTCTTCACCACCACGCTTTAGCCTAAAGTTAGTTGTTAAACCCGGTTGGCCATTTGATAAAACAGGGTTTGGCCCACCGCGTAAAGCCTCCATGGTCTCAATCGTTTCATCAATTCTAAAAAGTGAAGAGTTTTCTAAAAACGATAATGTAGGGGCTGGGTAAACGGGTGACCCTTCAATACTTAGGGTTAAAAATGGGGCGTCACCGCCGCCAGGAAAACCACGTACAAATACATTGGCACCAGATTCACCCCCTGAGCTTTCTACCCAAACCCCAGGTACGGCTTTAAACAGATCGGCAGTGCTTTTAGGTGAAAGTTTAATAATTTGCTGGCTATCAATATTTGTAACAGCGTAGCCTGCATCAATTTTTCTGATGCCGACCCCGGTAGGTGTGCCCGAAACAACAATTCGCTCTACCTTGGTTTCTTGTGCTTGCTCTTGTGCAAAGGTGGCGTGTGAGCTCAAGGCTAAAGTTATAGCGCACGCTAATGTACTTTTTGCTTTATTGAATGTCATGTGTGATCCCGTTTTTAGTGTGTTAAACAGTGTGTTTTTTACTGCGCTGTATACAAATTTTTTATGTAAACAGGCTGTATATGATGAAACCTTAAAGATTAATGCAAACGTTTGCAATATTTATTTGTAAATTATTTATGAATTATATTTGTAGAAATATTGAGCGTAAAAGCCTAGGTATGGCTTTTTTAGCCTGTGAGGCAAGCCAGAAAAAATTAATAATGCTATATTGTCAGCTAGTTACATTAAACATTAGTTAATACAACGCGGCTCAGGGTTTTCATGGATAACAAAAAAATAAAATTAGCTGATTTAGCAAAGCTGGCAGGGGTGTCTACCTCTACGGTTTCGCGTGCTTTAAATGACAACCCGTTAATAAAACAAGAAACACGCGATAAATTAAAACAACTCGCTAAAGAGCATAATTTTAGTTTAAACACCGCTGCAAGCCGCTTGCGAACGCAAAAAACAAATGTTGTTGCTGTTATCATTAACTTAGATGAACAAACCGAACAATCGATTAGCGATCCATTTTTACTTAAAGTGGTTAGCGAAATTAATCTTGCACTTAATCAACAAGGGCTAGAGCTTTTATTGTCTAATTCAATAATGGCACAGCACGATTGGGCCAATTATTTTATTAATGGTCGAAGGGCCGATGGTATTATTGTGGTTGGGCAGGGTAAAGATCAGCGCAATATAGAGGCGGCTGCTAAAGCGGGGATCCCTTTGGTTGTGTGGGGAGACCCCAAAACACCCAGTAATTACCCTATTGTAGGCAGTGATAACTACCTAGGTGGAATGCAAGCCACTGCGCACTTAATCGAACACGGTGCAAAAAATATTTTATTTTTAGGCGACCCAGAGCACGGTGAAATTAGCGAAAGACACCGTGGTTATGCGGCTGCGCTATCTACACATAAACTAGAGCAGCACGTTGTTTCTATTGATATTACGAGTAGTTCGGCGTATCAAGAAATTAATAGTCTATTGCGCGAAAAAGGGCTCTACTTTGATGCAATAATGGCTTGTAGCGACATGGTTGCCTTAGGTGCAATGAAGGCGTTAAAAGAGCGCTATGTCAGTATCCCTAACGATGTTGCATTGGTGGGCTTTGACGATATAGCAATGGCAGATATTAGCCATCCGTCGCTTTCAACAATTAAACAAAATACTCAATTAGCGGCTGAACTTTTAGTTAAAAAGCTTATGCAACAATTTATGGGTCAAAAAGTTGAATCTCAAGTTATTGATATAGAATTAATAACTCGTCAATCGAGTAAACGTTGATTTATGAATGATAGATACAAATTTTAAAACTTAAAATGCAAACGATTGCATTGATTTTTATTCTACACTAAACTCAACGTTCACTGACACAAACACACACGCTAATTACCCAAAGGTGTTAGCTTTAATCGTTATGGCGCACTGCGTTATAAGTAAGGCAAGCTATGAGTAAAACAAAAATCACACTAGCAATTGCTGCAAGCTATTTTATTTTCGCAATATTATTAAATAGCGTAGGAACAGTCATTTTGCAGGCAATAAACACACTGGGCGTTAGCAAAACTGAGGCGTCTGTTTTGGAAGGGTTTAAAGACTTATCAATTGCGATAATGTCTTTTGTTGTTGCCTCATTCATTCCTAGATTAGGGTATAAGCTCGCAATGTTAGGGGCTTTAGCGGTCGTTGCATTAGCGTGCTTAAGCACCGCACTGATCAGCGAATTTTATATGTTTAAAGTGCTATTTGCAGTGATAGGCTGTGGCTTTGCGGTAGTCAAAGTTTCTGTTTATTCGATTATTGGCCAAGTAACCGAAGATGCGAATAGTCACTCGTCACTTTTAAACACTATCGAAGGCATTTTTATGGTGGGTGTATTAAGTGGTTATTGGATTTTTACCGCCTTTATAGACCCAAGCCAAAGCAATGCGTGGCTCAATGTTTATTACGCGTTGGCTGCGCTTACTTTAATTGTATTATTAAGTGTTGTTATTGCACCGATTGCGCCTGCAATTGATAAAAATAAAACTGACTCTAGTTTGAGTGACTTTATAGCCATGCTTAAATTAACGTATCAGCCCTTGGTGCTTATTTTTATTATAAGTGCATTTTTATATGTTCTTATTGAACAAGGCGTAGGTACTTGGCTGCCAACCTTTAATAACCAAGTTTTACAATTGCCTGTGGCTATAAGTATTCAGTTAGCGAGTATTTTTGCAGCGGCGTTAGCGTTTGGTCGATTAGTTGCGGGGCAGGTGCTTAAGCACATTAATTGGTTTTTTGTTCTGTGCGGATGCTTAGTCGCCATGGCATTACTTATTATTATAACGTTACCCCTAACTGAAAACCTACCTAATACAGCAATCACTAGCCTATTTGATGCACCACTAGCTGCATTTGTTTTGCCCCTCATTGGCTTTTTTATGGCGCCAATTTATCCAGTGTTAAATTCGGTAATGCTCAGCGCATTAGAAAAGCACCAGCATGCAGCCATGACAGGATTAATCGTTGTGTTTTCAGCACTTGGAGGCACAACTGGTTCAATGATCACAGGCTACGTATTTGAGCATTTTAGTGGTCAGCACGCATTTTACCTGTCGTTAATTCCCATTAGCTTAATTTTTATAAGCGTGATTATTTTTAAACAGCGCACCCGCGCAATTTCTCAGCACGCTGCCAGCATATAATTGATTTAGGATTGTTATGAATTTTTTTGAGAGCCAGTTATTTAAAGATGTACAGACCCAACATATTTTTGATGACTGTAAAACATTTGCAGATGCAACTGCACGAACCAGCTGGCAAAGTGCGTGTAAACACTACGAGCAAGTAGCACCGCTTAATCAAGCCCAATTAAAAGAGTTTGTAAATGCTCACTTTATTACGACCCCCTTACTCCGTATGCAAAGTGAGCCAGATATCGCAAGTGTTAAACACTACATTAACTCTTTGTGGCATGGTTTGAGACGGGCGCCTGATAAACCTAAAGCCGATTCTTTGTTAGCATTAAAGCATAGCTACATTGTGCCTGGTGGGCGTTTTCAGGAAATATACTACTGGGATAGCTACTTTACAGCGCTTGGCTTAATGGATGCTAATAAACCTGAAATTGTTGAAGATATGCTGCAAAACTTTATCGACCTTATAAACGATTATGGGTGTATTCCAAATGGCAATCGCAGTTACTACTTATCGCGTTCACAGCCACCTATTTTAGCGCTTATGGTTGAATT
>NZ_DCYU01000143.1:19049-22986 GCF_002331165.1 Pseudoalteromonas sp. UBA2102 | reverse complement strand
ACTTTACCAACCATTAGCTACGCAATTGACGTTGAGCCAGCTAATTGGTGGGTTGGCATGAAAAAAAACACGATTACCATCATGGTGCATGAGCAAAACATTGCAAACGAGCAAATTAAATTAGCTAAATACAACGGCGTTAAGTTAAATAAAGTAACCCGTACCGACAATCCAAATTATGTATTTTTAAATATTACCATTACCGACGCCGCTAAAGCCGGAACGCTTGAATTTAATAGCAGCGAAACAAGCAATAACTTTGAGTTTCCACTTCTTGAGCGAGATAAAAACAGCGCTCAGCGTCAAGGGTTTACATCAGCTGATACGCTTTATTTAATTAACCCAGATCGCTTTGCTAATGGTGATAAACAAAACGATACTGTCGCAAGCATGTTAGAAGCGGCAAACCCGAGTATAAAAGGTGGGCGCCACGGTGGTGATATTCAAGGCGTTATAAACGCGCTACCCTATTTAAACGATTTAGGCGTAACACAGCTTTGGTTAACCCCAGTGCTTGAAAACAACATGCCTAATTATTCTTATCATGGTTATGCAATTACAGACTTTTATAAGGTTGACCCACGAATGGGCTCAAACCAGCTATACAAAACGTTATCAGTAAAAGCAAAAGAGCAGGGTATAGGGCTGGTAATGGATATGGTCCTTAACCATTTTGGCTCTGAGCATACTTGGGTTAACGATAAGCCAACTAAAGATTGGATTAACTTTAATGGTGAGTTTAATAAAGGCAAAAATGCCACTAGCCATGCGCGCCAAACCATACAAGACCCACACGCCAGTGAATACGACAAGCGCCAGTTTAACGATGGCTGGTTTGTAGAAACCATGCCTGATTTAAATCAGCGCCAACCACTGTTAAGTGAATACTTAATTCAAAATGCGATTTGGTGGATAGAGTACGCCGATTTAAGCGGCATACGTGTTGATACCTACTCTTACTCAGATAAAGCATTTTTGAGTGATTGGACAAAAGCCATAATGCAAGAGTACCCAGATTTTAATATTGTTGGAGAAGAGTGGACGTCTAACCCTGCTATTGCCTCTTACTGGCAACGAGGCAAGCATAACCAAGATGGCTATACATCAAGCTTACCAAGCGTGATGGACTTTTCGTTGCAAGAGTCGGTAATTCAAGCGCTAAATGAAGATGAAAGCTGGAACACGGGTTGGGTTAAAGTATATGAATCGTTAGCTAATGACTTTTTATACCCTGATACAAATAACATTATGGTATTTGCCGATAACCACGATATGAGCCGTGTTTACACTGAGCTTGGTCAAGATGTAGCCAAAACAAAAATGGCGATGACCTTGTTTTTAACTACACGTGGCATAGCGCAAATGTATTACGGTACGGAAGTACTATTAGATAACACCCCAAGTAAAGACCATGGTGATATTAGAATCGACTTCCCCGGCGGGTTTGAAGGCCAAACTCGTAATGCCTTTACCAAAGAGGGCTTAACAAAACAGCAAAAAGAGATGCATAACACCATCAGTACGCTGCTTAACTTTAGAAAAAACAGCTCAGCATTAGATAAAGGAAAGCTTGTACATTTTACGCCTCAACAAGGGGTTTATAGTTATGCGCGTATTAGCGATGAGCAAACAGTGTTGGTATTTATGAATAAAAACACACAAACGCTACAAAAAAATATTGAGTATATGCAAGAGGTAATGCCTAACAGCACAACAGCATTTAATTTATTTACTCAAAAAACACAAAAGCTTGGCAAAACCATTGAATTACCAGCGATGAGCGCAACGGTACTCGTTATAAATACGCCACAATAGTGACCTGAATACGTATGCAGCAACTGTATGGTTGCTGCAGTAATCTTTAGTATAAAGTTAATAACAATACTGACAAAAAAGACACACAATGAAAAAATCAGTTTATGTACCCGCAGTACTGTGTAGTGCACTTATTGCTACAGGGTGTTCAGAAAATAACAAACCTGAACAACAGCAAGCACCTGCCCACACGCAAAATGAGCTTACCAAGCCGGTTGTATATCAAGTATTTACGCGTTTGTTTGGTAATACCGAAACAGCCAATGTGCCATGGGGAACTAAAGAGCAAAACGGCGTAGGTAAATTTGCCGACTTTAACGATGCAGCCCTCAAAGGCATTAAAGAGCTAGGTACCACGCACGTTTGGTATACCGGTGTATTACACCACGCGTTAGTGGGCGATTATACCGACTACGGCATTTCACAAGATGACCCCGATGTAGTAAAAGGCCGCGCAGGGTCACCGTACGCAATTAAAGATTACTACGATGTTAACCCCGATCTGGCCGTTAATGTAACAAACCGCATGGGAGAGTTTAGCCAGCTTATTGAACGTACACATAGCCACGGTATGAAAGTCATTATTGATATAGTGCCTAACCATGTTGCCCGTAATTATCAATCACTTGGAAAGCCTAAAGGTGTAGAGGATTTCGGCGCACAAGACGACACAAGTAAAACGTACGATAAAAATAACAACTTTTATTATGTGCCTGGGCAGTCATTTCAAGTGCCTACTTCTACAACTTATACCGTGTTAGGTGGAAAGGATCACCCACTTGCGGATGGCTTTTTTGATGAAACACCTGCTAAATGGACAGGTAACGGTGCCCGTGCACCAAAACCCGATATTAACGATTGGTACGAAACAGTAAAAGTAAATAATGGCGTAAAGCCTGATGGTAGCTACGATTTTGCTCAGCTGCCAAACGACTATAAAGACAAAGATTACCGTGCTCATTATGCGTTTTGGCAAGATAAAGAGCTACCAGATAGCTGGTACAAATTTAGAGAGATTGCACTTTTTTGGCTAGACAAAGGCGTTGATGGCTTTAGATACGACATGGCCGAAATGGTCCCGGTTGAATTTTGGAGCTTTTTAAATTCGTCAATAAAAATGCAAAAAAGCGATGCCTTTTTATTGGCCGAAGTATATAACCCGTTAATGTACCGTGCCTATATTCAGCAAGGTAAAATGGATTACCTTTACGATAAAGTCGGCTTTTACGATACCTTAAAAGCGATAATGCAACTTAAACAACCTGCCAATAGTATTTTTGATGCGCATCAAAGTGTGCTCGATATAGAGCAACATATGCTGCATTTTTTAGAAAATCACGATGAGCAACGAATCGCAAGCCCAGACTTTGCAGGTAATGCCCAGTGGGGTAAACCTGCTTTAGTTGTTTCTAATTTAATTAGCCGCGCGCCAACACTTTTATATTTTGCTCAAGATGTGGGAGAAGATGGCTCTGAAAACGCGGGGTTTGGAGCGCCGACACGTACGAGTATTTTTGACTACATAGGCGTCCCAGCGCACCAAGCATGGATGAATAACGGAAAATTTGATGGCGCTAATTTAACCGCAGAGCAAATAGCACTTCGTGATTACTACAAAGCGGTTATGTCACTGAATAGTTTACCTGCTGTAGTAGGCGGAGAAATGTCGGCACTTAACCTTGTAGGAAGTGAACGTGTTGTTGGTTTTACCCGCTCTTTAGGCCAGCAAAGTGTGTATGTGTTAAGTAACTTTAGCGAGCAGCCACAAACAGTTACGGTTAATTTATCAAAGGCACAATTAGGTGCAATGAGTGAAAATACGCTATTAAATGATTTACTTGAAAATCACACCACCGGGCTTAAAGCTCACCCGCAAGGCGCTACATTTAACCTCACACTTGATGCATTTAGCAGCGCAGTATTAACAAATAAGGCTAATAATGAATAATCAAAATAATAATACCGATAAGCCAAATTTAAGTTTTTGGCAAATATGGAACATGTGCTTTGGCTTTTTAGGCATACAATTTGGTTTTGCCCTGCAAAACGGCAATGTAAGCCGAATATTTCAAACATTAGGCGCACAAGTTGATGATATTCCCATTTTATGGGTTGCAGCCCC
>NZ_DCYU01000143.1:13371-18651 GCF_002331165.1 Pseudoalteromonas sp. UBA2102 | reverse complement strand
CGTCGTCCGTTCTTTTTTATAGGCGCAGTGTTAACAACGCTTTCACTATTTATTATGCCGCATTCACCAACGCTTTGGATTGCCGCGGGTATGTTATGGATCATGGATGCGTCAATCAACGTAACCATGGAACCGTTTAGAGCACTTGTTGGTGATAACTTGCCAGAAAAACAACGCGCGACAGGCTACGGTTTACAAAGCTTTTTTATTGGTATTGGTGCTGTACTAGCCTCAGCATTACCATGGATGATGACCAACTGGTTTGATGTAAGCAATACTGCAGCCTCAGGGCAAATTCCTGAATCTGTTAAATACTCATTTTATTGGGGCGGGGTGGTGTTACTTGTTGCCGTGCTTTGGACCGTAGCACGTACTAAAGAATATAGCCCTGAGCAATTAACGGCTTTTGAAAAGCAAAGCGCACAACCTACAACAAGCAAAGTGGTTGATATTAACTTTAATAAAGGTGCCATTATTTTTGTGGTACTGGGTTTAGCAACTCTTGCATTAGTCATGAGCTTATCCCTTGAAAAAGAATTATACCTACTTGCTGGTGGTTTATTAGCCTTTGGTATTGTGCAGTGGATTACAGCGGCGCTTAAAAGTGCGAATAAAACCCAAGGTGGTTTTTACCAAGTAGTACAAGATGTATTTACTATGCCAGAGGCCATGAAGCAGCTTGCCTGGGTGCAGTTTTTTAGCTGGTTTACTTTATTTGCTATGTGGATTTATACCACCGCTGCAGTAACAAGCTTTCATTATGGTAGTAGCGATGCAACCTCTAAAGCATTTAACGATGGTGCTGACTGGGTGGGTATTTTATTTGCCGCTTACAATGGATTTGCCGCAATAGCCGCTATGTGTATTCCGTTTTTAGTTAAAAAAATGGGATTAAAAGGCGCGCATTGCTTTAATTTATTGCTTGGCGCGTTAGGTCTTGCAAGCTTTATGTTTATACAAGACCCTAAAATGTTACTTATACCTATGATAGGCGTAGGGTTTGCGTGGGCGTCTATTTTATCACTCCCGTATGCCATGTTAAGTAATGCACTACCGAGTAACAAAATGGGCGTTTATATGGGGATTTTTAACTTTTTTATAGTTATACCCCAGTTACTTGCCGCCAGTGTTTTAGGGCTTATTTTACGCCACGTATTTTCTAATCAGCCTATTTACGCATTATTAATTGGTGCAGCTTCGTTTGTTGTTGCTGCTGTTGCAGTAATGCGCGTTAAAAATTCTCATTAAGGACACACAATGAAAAAATATAACCTTATAACCGCCTCTCTTTTAACGTTAGGTTTAACGGCTTGCGGCGCTCAAAACACAAGTACAACTAACGAAAGTACCACAGCACAGGTTACATCAGCACCAGGTGCCCCAGGTGCAGAGCCTTTTTGGGCTTATGCGGGTAAAACAGGTATTGGTACATCATACGAGCAATACCAAAACGGCCAATACACTGATGCAGCTGCAACGGGGGATGTGTCTAAAGTATGGTTTTCAATTGCTAAAGGGGTGATCACCGAAACCATGTTTGGGCTTATTCACCAAGCACAAATAAAAGACATGCAATTTATAGTAACAGGTAAAGATTTTACCGTTAGTGAAGCGGATGATTTAAATGTCACCATTGATTACTTACATAAAGATGCACAAGGTCGCCCGTTATCGCTGGCTTATAAAGTAACAAGCACTGATAAACAAGGCCGCTTTAGCCTAGAAAAACACATCTTTACTGACCCAGATGGGCAAACCCTATTTGTACGCAGCGTATTTAATACTGAGCTTGAAGGGCTAAAAGCGTATGTGTCTGTTAATCCGTACATTAATAATAACGGCTTAGGTGACTTTGCTAAAACAACAGAGCAAGGCCTAGTAGCATGGGAAAACGATAACTATCTATCACTTCAATCCGCGTCACCATTTAAAGCAAAAACGGTAGGGTTTACAGGAAAAAGTGACGGTATTAACACCCTTAAAACTACGCAATCTATAACTACCCAATACACAAATACCGGCGAAACTGCTGGTAATGTAAGCATGCTTGCAGAGCTTGGCGAGATAAGTGCAAATACCACTTTTGATTTAGCCCTGAGCTTTGGTAAAACGCAGCAGCAAAGTATTCAGCAAGGTGAACAAAGTTTGGCAAAAGGGTACCAAACGGTGCTCGATCACTACAACGGCAAAGGTGAAGCGCTAGGCTGGGAAGATTACCTACAAAGCCTAAAACCACTTAATACCATGGTTGAACAAACAGCCGATAACGGTAAGCTTTTATACACCAGCGCCATGGTATTAAAAGCACAAGAAGATAAAACACACGCAGGGGCATTAATTGCTTCTTTATCTAACCCATGGGGCGAAACGGTTTCAGCCAAAGAAGGTTCTACGGGTTATAAAGCGGTATGGGTGCGCGATTTTTATCAAGTAGCCATGGCATTTATGGCGCTTGGTGATACTGCCACAGCAAAAACAGCGTTTGAATACCTTGAAAAAGTGCAAGTAAATAGCAAAACACCAGGTAATAAAGGCGATACAGGCTGGTTTTTACAAAAAACACACGTCGATGGTGAATTAGAATGGGTAGGCGTACAGCTTGACCAAACCGCTATGCCTATCATGCTGGCATGGAAGTTACATAAAGCCAACGTACTTAGCGATGAAGAGCTAAAAAACTGGTACGGCAAAATGTTAAAACCAGCGGCAGATTTTTTAGTAGAGGGCGGACTTGCTAAAATTTTGTGGAACGACACACAAATTACACCACCGGCAACACAACAAGAGCGCTGGGAAGAGCAAAGCGGTTATTCGCCATCTACAACTGCGGCAATAGTGGCAGGCCTTATTACCGCAAGCGATATCGCAACGCTTAGTGGCGATGATAAAAACGCGCAGCGCTACCTTGCCACGGCTAAAAAATACAGCAGCGATATTGAATCGCAAATGTTTACTACCGAAGGTAACTTAAAAGGCGAAAATAGCGATGGCGAATACTTTATTCGCATAGGCCAAGATACCGATGCAAACTCAAACACTAAAATTAACACTAATAATGGCCGCGAAGGGTTTAA
This sequence comes from Pseudoalteromonas sp. UBA2102, assembly GCF_002331165.1. Classification (NCBI taxonomy): domain Bacteria; kingdom Pseudomonadati; phylum Pseudomonadota; class Gammaproteobacteria; order Alteromonadales; family Pseudoalteromonadaceae; genus Pseudoalteromonas; species Pseudoalteromonas sp. UBA2102. The sequence continues at coordinate 15,577 of NZ_DCYU01000143.1, read as the reverse complement.
TAAAAAGCAAATTTTAGATGGCGGGTTTTTAGAGCTAGTACGCTATGGTGTACGCGGTGCAAATGATGAAAGCATAGTTAAAACACTACCTGAGTATGACGACGAAACACTAGAAGATAACCTACAAGTCAAATACAGCTTTAGCTTTGACGATGGCAGCGGCACTTTTGCAGGCTACCGCCGCTATGGCAATGATGGCTACGGTGAAGATGAAGTTAAAGGCACAAACTATGCTGAGGGTGGCAGTAATACACCAGGCCAACGTGGGCGTGTATGGCCATTTTTCACCGGTGAGCGCGGGCATTACGAAATCGCAGCGGCTAATGCAAACAACGCTCTGGATGATGCTAAACAAGCGCAAATTAAAAACAGCTATGTGAAAGGCTTAGAGCAATTTGCTAATAACGGCCTTATGTTACCAGAGCAAGTATGGGATGGTGTAGGGGTTAACAAAGCAGGTTATGAGCTAGGCGAGGGAACTAATTCAGCAACACCATTGGCATGGACTCATGCCGAGTATATTAAATTAGTTCGTTCACTGAGCGACAAACAAGTTTGGGATCATTATCCCGTTGTTGAGAAAGCTTTAAAATAAGGCTAGTTCAAAATGTAAAATTAAAGCCACGGTTAACAGCCGTGGCTTTTTTGTATCTAAGTGGGGGGTTTAATGTTTAATAAGCACAATGACGTTGAGTTATAAATTCTTAACTAGACCCTCTGGCAATTAATACCGGTGGTAAAAGGGTGCTTTGTACTTCTTCTTCACGTATTAATTTAAGTAGGTTCTCTACTAACATTTGCCCTGCGACGGTGGTGTCTTGCGCTATGGTTGTAAGCGGTGGGTTTATGTAGCTTGCAATGGCTATGTTATCAAAACCGACCACGGCCACTTCGTTAGGGACATTAATATTGGCTTCTTTTAAAGCGCGAATTGCACCAATGGCAATTAAATCACTGGCGGCAAATAAGGCGTTAAATTTTATGTTATTAGCAATAAGTGAGCGCGTAGCATGATAACCAGACTCTTCAGTAGAAATAGCATTGGCCATTTTTCGCTCATTAATGGTTATACCATTAGTAAGTAGCTCATCTTTAAACCCCTGAAAGCGGGCAAAAAATTCTGGGCTGTGATCAGATGCATCACCGATAAACGCGCAATCGGTGCGGCTATGGGCAATTAAATGGCCAGCGGCTAGTTTGCCCCCGCCGTAGTTGTCGCAGCATACAGTAAGATCTGGGCGGTTATCTACTGTGGCGCCCCAGCATACAAACTTAGTGTTTTGGTCAAGCAAGGTTTTAAATTTTGGTTGAAAGTCTATGTAATCACCATAGCCGAGCAAAATAATACCATCGGCTCTGTGGCTGTCTTCGTAGTCGGCTTGCCAATCGGCGCTAGCTGATTGAAACGATACCAATAAGTCGTAACCTTCTTTTGCACACGCACGAGTAATACTGCCCAGCATTGATAAAAAGAATGGATTTATTTGTGATTCATCTGATGTTGGGTCTTCAAACAACAATAGCGCAAGGGTACTACTTTGCTGAGTACGTAAGTTGCTGGCATTTTTATCAACTTTATAGTTAAGTTGTTTTGCTATGTCGTGGACGCGTTTGCGTGTTTCTTCATTAACAAGGGGGCTGTTACGTAAAGCGCGAGATACAGTTGATTGTGAAACCCCTGCATAATGGGCAATGTCAAATGAGGTGGCTTTACCTTTCATTGTTACAACTTAATTAAATGCTAAATAATTGTGTCATTTTCGACTATTAGTGAATTATTTCAAGCTTTTTGCGATTTATTATTGATCTAATCCTGACACCGGTGTCATAATGCCAATGTTTTATCATTTTGTTGTCAAAACGTATTAGCTGCTATTTTATATAGCAGCCTTTTTTACTGTGATAGCTACTTTGAGGTGATAGCTCAAAGTGTATAAATAACAACGCATAGCCGTTGTAAAATAATAAGCATAAGCCGCTTACACAAAAGAGATAATACCATGAGCCAAAATTCTTCTGCCCAGTTTAACCCTATCTTAGTTGCCGATATTGGTGGCACCAATGCGCGCTTTGCATTAATTACCGACTTTAATGAGCAAACTAACCAATTTGTTATTGAGCATATTAACATATTTCCCAGTGCTAATTTTGGCTCTTTAGAAAGCGCACTTGAACAATACCTAACAACGATTCCCCATGTTACGCC